>CAYZLP010000212.1:1883-7757 GCA_964478635.1 uncultured Caldilineaceae bacterium | reverse complement strand
TGCTCTACAGCGTCGAAAGTCAGCAGCTAACCGAAGGCCGCACCTGCCCCAACTGCGGCAGTCAGGTCGAATTTGCCGGCAAGGGGCTCATCGTCTGCCCAGATTGTGGTAGTGAAGTCTTTTTAACCCAACGTGCAGCAGCGCAAACGGCTTGAATACGGAATCATGCGTAGCATATGGAGAACCGAACAATGACCAATTCACCTAACGATCCGTCAGACCAATTCGTCGAATACGCGCAAGGGCAGATGGGCGCGATTGAAGATCTATTGAAAGGGCTGCCCGGTATTCGCGGTTATATCGACAAAGAGTTGCGCCGCGATGCCGACAAACGGCTGCGTGTCCTGATCTCCAAGCAGTTGGACGGCGACAAGCAGCGGCTGTTGGAACTGCAGAATCAACTGATGCGCAGCGGTGGTCTGGCCGGCCTGGACGATGTCGACCGGGTGATCACGAAACTGCAGACGCTCAGCGATCGCATTCGTACGGCCAGCTATGGCTATGCGGGCTTCTTCGATCCGGCGCGAGTCCGTGAAGATGAACTACGCGCCCTCCACCAGTTCGACGTGGCCATGGCCGCGCGCATGGGCGAAATTGACGAAGAGATTACGGCCCTCGGCGCGGTCATCGGCGGCGGCGACGGCCCCACGGCTGATGCCATTGCGCAGTTGGCGAATACCGTGAACGAACTCACCGCCCTGTACGACAAACGCAACGACGCGATCCTATCGCCTGATTTGCTCCTCGGCGCCGGCTATGCCCCGTCCGTTGACACGAGACTGCTCGAGGCGGCTGATGAAGCCGCGGCCTCGGCGGCCGATGACGACGCGATTGAGATGGCCGATCCCGACCTGTAAGCCAACCGAATTCCTACCGAAGGAGAGAACCCATGGCCAGAATTATCGACGTCATCGAAGTCCCGGATCAGCGTGCGGACGAGATCGTGCGCCGCGTGCCCCAGAGCGGGTCGGGCGACTTCCGCCTGGGCAGCCAGGTCATTGTCCGCGAAAGCCAGGAATCAGTCTTCTATCGAGACGGCAAATCGCTGGATGTCTTCGGACCCGGCCGCCACACCATCACTACGGCCAATCTTCCCATCCTGACCAGCCTGTTGAAGCTGGGGACCAGCGGCCAGGATATCTTTACGGCCGAGGTCTATTTCGTCAATCAGCGGGAATTCACCGACATGAAGTGGGGCACGCCCCAACCCATCAGCCTGCGCGATGCGGAACTGGGCCTGGTACGGCTGCGGGGCTTCGGCCAGTACACCATGCAGGTGGCCGATTCGAAGCTCTTTGTCGACCAGATCGTCGGAACCCAAGGACTCTATACCACGGCCCAGATTGAAGATTATCTACGGGGCAAGATCATCAGCGGCATGACCGACGTGCTGGGCGAGAACATGACGAGCCTCTTCGATCTGCCCGCCATGTTCGACGAGATTTCGGCAGGCATGCGCGCCAAGCTGCAGGAAGACTTTGCCGCCGTTGGTCTGCAGCTCAAGCAGTTCATGATCGTCTCGCTGAATCCCACGGAGGAGACGGCCAAGGCCATCGACGAGCGGGCCGCCATGGGCGCTATCGGCAATATGGACGCCTATCTGAAATTCAAGGCCGCCCGGGCCATGGGCGATGCGGCCCAGGCCGGCGGCAGCGGCGCGGGCGAAGGGCTGGGGCTCGGCGCCGGCATCGGCATGGGCGCCGGCATGGCGGGCATGATTTCCCAGGCTATGCAGAGCAGCATGCAGCCGGCCGCAGCGGCGCAACCGGCGGCAGCCTCCGTGCCCGACGTCATGACACTGGACGAGGCCGCCGCCTATCTGAAGGTTGCAGCGGCAGACGTTCAGGCCATCATCGACAGCGGTGAACTTCCCGCCCGCCAGATCGGCAGCCAGTATCGCATTAGCAAGAGCGCGATCGACGCGTTTTTGGCGGGGTAGTGATTAGGCGCAGCTGTCGTTGATTCTGCGCCTGGAGGCGCCGTCAACGTGTAGCAACGTACGATCTGTCAAGCAATGCTGCGCCTCCCATCGACCGGCAAAGGGGCCCGGTCGATGGGAGGTGCAGCGTTTTGCGTTTGGTGTTGAACAGCCGCGGCCGGGCGGTTTCGGGGCAAATTACCGGACGGACCGTCAAAGCCGGCCAATCCCGTTGACCCTCATGTTGCGGCGGCAGCATACAGCGGCCACATCTGATCGTGCCGCAAGGTATTAGCGATGTATTAGCGGTACGAAGATGCTCCGGCCAGCATGCAGCGACTGCGTACCGTTTTCATGTACGGTGATGTCCTGATCGCTGTCATCATCATCGTCATCATCTTCGTCATTGCATTCTGCAGCGCCGGCCGACTCTTCCTCGCAGTCGTCGTCACAAGTACATTCGCCGGCTGGCGGAATATCCGCTACCAGGCTGGCCAGCGGATCGATCAGCCCGGCGCCGAGTTCATCCGCGAGTGGTTGCGCCGTCACGGAAATGCGATGCGCGATGGCTGCGGCATCCAGGTCGGGTAGCGCAGCGCGCAGCAGGGCCGCTTGACCGGCCACAAAGGGCGTGGCCATGGATGTGCCGCTCCATGCCGCATAGCCGTTGATCGGGAAGGCGCTGTAGATGCTTTCACCGGGTGCAGCTACATCTAGCCAGGGTCCATAGTTGGAAAAAGCTGCCCGTTGGCCGGCTCCGTCTACTGCGCCCACTGCGATGACATCCGTGGTGGCGGCCGGAAACATAGGCTCGCTAGCTGCAAGGTTGCCCGCAGCTGCCACAACCACAATTTCCTGGGCAATGGCATCGTCGATCACGGCTTTGAGGATGGCAGATTCAGCAGTCGTTCCCAGACTCATGTTGATTACGTGAGCGCCATTGCGGAGGGCGAAATCCACCGCCTCGGCAACAAGAAAGACATTCCCCCGCCCCGTTTCATCAAGCACGCGTAGGGGCATGATCCGGGCATCGGGCGCCGCCAATAGGACCGTTGCTGCGACGTGGGTTCCGTGGCCGGCCACATCGTCGACGGGGCCGTTTCCAACTGGATCCGACGGCGCGAAGTCCCCATCGGGATACGGATCGTCGTCCACAAAATCATAGCGTTGTGTCGTCAGATTGGCCCTCAGGGCAGGGTGATCCAGCTGGAAAGCCGTATCGAGTACGGCAACGACCGTGCCCGCGCCACGGCTAACGGCATGGGATTCCGTCAATTTCAGCATCAGACCTGCGTATTGATTGCCATAGGGTGCGGCGTCCGGACCGCCCCAGGCGATACGATTGCGTCCGCCATATTCGGGCGGCGTGCCGAAGTAATTGGGCTCCACATAGAGCAACCGCGGATCGTCTTCCATGAGATCGACCAGCTGTTCCACCGGGTCATCATCATCATCATCATCATCGTCATCATCGTCGTCGCGACGATCCAACGCAAGCTGGGGCGGAATCTGCAACAAGTAGATGCCCCGGCTGCCCAATAGTGCGTTCAAGGTCTCCGTGCCATACTCGGCATTGATTGCATCGACCGTCACATTGGCGTTCGCATCTAGCTTGATTACAACTTGATTCGCCTCATAAATGGGCAGATCATCGTCATCATCATCATCGCTCAGGGCTGTTCCCGAGAAGAATATGACTGCTGTGACCGCCAGCATGACAATCAGGAGCCAATTAAATTTCTTGAATGCTTCGTGTTGCATAGTTCCCCCAGATTGCATCGATCGCCGGGCCTGGCCAAGAACCGCCAGTCTCCTACGCGACAGATTTCGTCGCTGTACGCTCAATTTCATTCGTACAGTTACCGTATATATGTTGCGGCGACAGCGGAAAAATACATGGGCTTGGGGAGATGCGCGGGAGCGAGCGGTGCCGACTAGTGAATCCCGACGAAATCCTGATGCAGTTGTGACCTCTGGTAGGTCTCTGGGATGGCTGTCGAGGTGCTGCGCCGAGCATGGCCGAAGCAAGCACGGCCTTCTGTGCCGGAGGAGCAGTTGCTGCCTTCGGTCTCTGTCCAGGGTTATGCGGCGTGCTCCGGCGGCAGCAGCGCACGCTGACCAATCAATACGAAAGGTGCCCAGTAATAGGGATGCGCATAGCGGTCTTTGACGGTCAATTGGGCGCTGCGTAGCGCACCGGCCAAATCTTTCTCGTCAGCTAGCTGCTCATACCATGTTGCCATCAGCAGGCTCGTGGCCTGGTCGTCGGCCAACCATTGACTGACCAGCAACGAAGCTGCCCCGGCGCTTAGCAGACCGTATGTCATGCCGATCATCTCGTCCCCGCCGATCACTTGACTGCGGCCTGATTCACAGGCGCTCAGAGCGACGATGGCGTTGTCCAAGCGCAGTTGAGACAGGTCCGCCGCCGTAAGCCAGCCGTCGGCGAGCCGCAGTGCGGAGAAGAGGGGGTTGTCTTGCCGAAAGAGACCATGACAGGCCAAATGAACGAAGCGGCTGCCTTCTGTCGCCTCTACCAGCGCCGGACGCGTGGCGGCCGATGCCGTCAGCGTATGTGCGACAACATTTCTGGACTCGAGAATCTTCGCAATCATTCGGACTTCGTTTTCGGCCGCGGGGATATGGGGATCACCCAACCCGACCAGTACAGCCGGACCATCATGGGGATGACGCTGATGGCAATAGGCATAGACCGTCGCGCTCGGCGCATAGGACAAAGCGTAGCGCTCGACAAGATACTGTCTGCCGTCATAAAAGGCGTGAAAAGGCAGCTGATGCAGGATGCCGTGGGGTACGATGACGAGCTGTGGAATGGCGTCATTTCCGCCCATCTGCGCTAGCAGCGGTTCAATCGGTTTTAGCAAACAGTGATAAAGGTCAGCCAGCACGCGTTGCGCTGACTCTTGGAGAGTGGCGGCGTGTTGCATCACGAAGCTCGAGCCGACGCGGAAGCGGTCCCACTGAGCGGCGAGGCGGCGAGCAAGCTCTTCTATATCTGTCTGCGTACAGAGCTTACGTACCGTCTGCATGCCCTTCTGATTGCTTGAGACAAAGGCCAGAACTTCCTGTCCTACGATATGATAGATGATGAAAGTCTGGCCGGGCGGAAGGTCGGTCGTTTCCGGTGGATGCCAGGCCGGCAAGGATCGCATGGTTTGGAGCTTGTCCTGACCCGTTATGCGGAACTGTAGGCGACTAATGGTACGTTCCAGTTCGGCTGCGCGAGTGGAAAGGACTACGAGATCGCTGCCACGGGCGTGGTCCGATTCGTCATCGGCAGGAGGAGCGCCTGCCAACAATTCGTTGTACAGCGCATCGAGCTCCATCCGCAGGCGCTCTAGCTCCATTACCTCATGAGGCTCGGCCTGTTCACGTAGGTTCCGGGCGATCACGCCCGACAGCAAGTCTACGAGGGTGCGTGACTTGGCTTGTTCAGCTACCAGAAAAGCCTGTTCATAATCGCCTCGCTCCAGGTGAACCTGTATGAGCAATTCGAAGGCCATCATCTTATCGGCCAGAAACGAAGCGCGCATGCGCTCTTGCAGTAGTGTTCCCCGGAGGCGCTGGATTTCCGTGACCGCACGCTCCAACAAGGTTTGCGCCGCCGCCAGATCACCTAACTGCAGGGCGACACGTCCCTGGCGTGCAGCCAGGCTGTAGTGCAAGTGGGGGAGCGCAAGCGGTTCAGCCAGTTCGGCGGCGCGATTCAGCAACGCCTTGGTCTGCTCTGGCGACTCAGATAGATCGGCGCTGCGCATCAAGGCATAGACGTGCTCGACGTTCCATTCGTTCTCTGCCGCTTGCTCGAGCGCTTGCTGCGCCAGGGCGACGGCTTCGGGCAACCTGCCCTGAGTCTGGAACTGCGCCGCCTGTTCCAGCCGAGCAGCCGCCTGGAGCCGCGTGTTTCCCATTTGGTCAAAGAGTCCGACGGCGCG
>CAYZLP010000212.1:0-1852 GCA_964478635.1 uncultured Caldilineaceae bacterium | reverse complement strand
AGCGCCATCCCCATGCCCCAAAGCGCCAATGCTTGATGATGGCGCAGCCCGGTACGCTCCAAAAAGGGCATGGCCTGCTCATAGGCGTCTAGCGCTTCATTGCGCAAATTCAATGCGAGATAGGCGTCTCCCAGATGCCGCAAGACAATTGCATAATCACTGAGCGCGTCCGCGGCTGAAAGCATGGCGCGCGCTTCTTCCAGGACAGCAACGCCTTCCATGTAACGAGTGAGCAGGACCAGGGTCTCGCCAATGTTGATGAGCGCTTCAGCGTGGAAGAGAGGCAGCCCCTCTGCGGCATAAACCGCTGCAGCCTCCTCAAATACGGTCAGGGCATTACTATTCTGTCCAATCTGTTGGAACGTCAGGCCGCGGTTGACCAGAATGTCGGCTTGCTCCGTCCGCATGCCCAACTGGGCGAACCCCGCCTCGGCCGCCGTATAGGCAGCGAGCGCCTCTTTGAACCGTCCCAGGCGTTCATAGCAGATTCCGAGATTCTGCTGCGCTTTGGCGACAGTGCGTGCCGCTTGCTCGTCGCTGGCAACGCGAGGTGTCAGCGTGCGTACCACTTCCTCACAGGCTGCGCCGGCATTATGGAATTCGCCGGTTTCAATCAGGATGTTGGCAAGACCGATGTTGACGCCCAGGGCCTCCACTGTCATCCCTGAGCTGAGAAAGCCTTGGCGCGCCGCATCCAAGAGCGACCGCGCTCCGGCAAAATCGCCGTACAGGGCAAAGATGTAGGCTTCCAGATAGTCGGCGCGCGCCACGACCCGTCGAAGATCCGCTTCCCGGGCCAGCCGGCGACAGAGTCCGATAAGAGACCGGCTCGTTTCGAGATCTACTCCGATCAGACGGTTTGATTGTTCAAGTAAAGCGAGCAGGCCGTTCGCATTGTCCAGGTCCGCCTCCTGCAGCAACTGCATCGCGTCAACTGCTGTCAACAATTGGGCAATGAATGCAGGGGAGAACTGATTGGGGGCAGACATGAGTTGCTATACGACCTCGAACGCCGGTATTTCCACTTCACCAAGGGGGCTGCTGCAATAAAGTTGATAGCGGCCCGGTGCGAGGGCCGTGAAGTGAAATTCTCCGAATTCATCGGCCATCGTAATGGCGCGTGATTCTTCATCTTGCACGAGCTGCACGGCATATTGCCCGGGCGCAGCATTTTCCTGTTTGGGTAGAATCTGACCGAGTAGATCGCTGTCGCCCTGTCGGAGATCGGGCTGCAAATTTAGGACAATATCCAGTTCGTCTGTGCCGTAGACCAACTGTCGTGCTGTGCCGGCTCCTACCGGCGAGCGGGTTCCTTGTGCCACGGCAGCCTGGGCGCTGTCGAAGGTTAATGTCGCGAAGAGCCGCCGGAAGAAACCGGATTGACCGGCTTCCGGGCGTCGTCCTTCGGCGTATGCGACAAAACGGCCGGCCAGGGCGGAACGGACGCGCGCGGGCGGTGCGGCGAATTGGAGCCGTTGACGGATTGTCTGAAACGCATAGAGCCAGGCAGCATCGGCCTGCAGATCGTCTGGCGCAGACTGGACCAGTTGGGCGACGGCGTCTGCTTCTTCCGGAGAGAGGCGACCATCCAACCAGTCAACCATTTTTTCAAACGAGAGTTCGGCGTTATCGGTCATTAGTCACCTCAAGAAGGCTCATATGAGCCTTTCAGCGTAGGGATTGCGTAGGTCATTCATCCCAGATATGCAGCCATTGGAACCGAAAATACATTCATCCTGAAATTGTCCCGAAATTTGGCAGTTTGCCTCTAGTGGAGCGACAACGTCTTTGCGGCACTTTCATAGTTCGAGCATTTCTCGTAAACGTTTGAGACAACGAGCCCGCGTCGGTC
>CAYZLP010000211.1:1654-7770 GCA_964478635.1 uncultured Caldilineaceae bacterium | reverse complement strand
TGACCATGCCCCGCCGCCGCATCCACCATTGGTTGATGGTGTAGGTGCTGACCAGGCCCAATCCGCCTTGTCCCAGCATGCGGATGAATACGAAGCCCAGTAGCAGCATGACGCTGCCCTGTACGGCGCTCATGAAGAAGCAGGCCAGGCCGAAGAGAAGCGCCACGAAAACGACGACCGTGCGCGGTCCGTGCTGATCGATGCGTCGGCCAATGAGGGGCTGCGCGGCTGCGCCGATTAGGGTGCCGATGGCGTAGTAGGTGCTCACCAGCGAACGGCTCACGCCCAGATCGGTGATGAAATGCTCGATAAAGATGGAAACGCCGTAAGTCTGTCCCGGGCTCGTCATGATCAGCCCAAGGCTGCCGGCCAGCATGACGAACCAGCCGAAGAAGACCGGAGAACGGGTCACCATGCGGCTGGACAGCTTGGCTGATTCGGCGGGTGCCGACGCGCGTAACATAGTGGCGCCTTTCTGTAACGAAGGAGTGTGCGTGTTGCCGAGCCCCGCACACAACAAATATTCATGCTACCGCAGATAATGGGTGAAGTAAATATTCAGCCGGGCGTTGCGCTGAAACGTGCCGGAGTTCAGGGTTTCCCAATTGATCCAGACCGTGAAGCCGCGAGAACTCAACCTTCAATGCGCGTTGGTTTTGCGCTATAATTCCACAAAGGGCCGGTCCTTTTCATCATTGGAGTAACCCCAAACATTGCGGCGGAGAGGAGGCAGTACCATGCATGCATGTATCATTGGCGCCGGTGTCATTGGCTGCGCCACCGCGTTGGAGCTTCAGCGCAAGGGCTTTCAGGTCACCGTTATCGAGAAGAACGGCGACGCCGGTCACGGCTCCACCGCCGCGTCCTGTGGCATCGTGCGGCGCTACTACGCCCAGCCGGGCATGATCGCCATGGCCCATGAGGGCGCCCAGATCTGGGCGAATTGGTCCCAATACGTCGGTCCTATCGACGACGAGCTGATCGTCTTTCATCAACCGGGTATGCTCTTTATTCCGCCCAAGCTGGATGAGGGCGTGCCGCAGGTTGTCGCCGCCATGCAGCAAGTGGGCGTCGACGTCAGCATCCTCAGCGCCGATGAGGTCCATGCCCGCTTCCCGTTTCTCGATTTGACTTCCTTTTTCCCACCCACGCCGGTCGACGATCCCGGCTTCTTTGAGTCCGGCGGGCGCCAGCTCGAAGGCGCCGTTTTTGAAGCGGACGGCGGCTATGTGGTCTTTCCGGCGCTGGCGGCCCAGAACCTGCGCCGGGCGGCTGAGCGCGAGGGCGCTCGCTTCCTTTTTCGGCGCGAGGTGACGGCCATCCACCCGGGGACGACCGCGCGCTTCGTGTTGGAGACCGAACCAGAAGAAACTCTTGCCTGCGATGTGCTGGTCAATATTGCGGGTCCCCATTCGGCCATCGTCAACCGGATGGCCGGCGCGACTTTGCCCTTGGAGACCCGCCCGCTGCGCCGGGAAGTTCATGCCCTGATCAATCCCCTGGCGGCCGGTGGGGACAACGGTGGGACTATGTTGCCCATCGTCGGCGATCTGGACGGCGGGATCTATTTTCGTCCGGAAGCGGGTGGCCGGGACATTATCGTCGGCTCTACGGATCCGGCCTGTGACACCCTCGAATTCGTCGACGATCCGGATGATTTCAACCGCAACATCACCCAGCCTTACCGTGAGCGACAGAGCCTGCGGCTGATGAAGCGCTTTCCTGCTGTGACGATGGGACGCCCACGTGGCGTAGCCGATCTCTACGACGTCACGGTCCAGGACTGGTATCCGATTGTGGACAAGACCGATCTGCCCGGCTATTACGTCTGTATCGGCACCAGTGGATCCTCGTTCAAGACAGCGCCGGTGCTGGCCATGCTGACGGCCCAGATCATTGAGGCATGTGAGGCGGGTCGGGATACCGATGGGGCGCCGCTTCAGCTTGCGCTACCCCAAATCGACCGCACAATAGACACCCGCTTTCTCTCCCGCAACCGCAGCCAGCTCACCAGTTCCGGAACCGTAATCGGATGAATCAGGCTTCGACACTTCGACAAGCTCAGTGCTGGCAAGCTCAGCCGGCGGCGAGACCATAGGCGGCGGCGAGACCGTAGCCGGCGGCGAGAAGCGTAGTCCGTGGCAAGACCGTAGTCCGCGGCGAGACCGTAGCCTGAGCCTGTCGAAGGCGGGATGTGTTTGAGACTGAGGCCTCGACAAGCTCAGCCAGCGGTGAAACCGCAGCTGGCGGCGAGACCGTAGCCGGAGTCTGTTTGCACTGCGCCTGCCGAAGTGTCGAAGGCGGCAGTGGTACAATTTTCTCGCCTGTAGTGTCGATAAACAAAACAAACCTTTAAGGAGATCCCCCATGCCTTATGTGTACATACTTGAATGTGTAGACGGCAGTTTCTATACCGGTAGCACCTGGGATTTGGAACGACGTCTATGGGAACATCAAATGGGCAGCGGCGCGAATTTCACAAGAAAGCGGTTGCCCGTGAAACTGGTTTTCTTTGAGCATTACGATCGCGTTGCTGATGCATATGCACGTGAAAAGCAGCTTCAAGGCTGGAGTAGGAAGAAAAAACAAGCGTTGATTGGGGCAGATTGGGAGAATGTCGTAAGGTTTGCGAAGAATTATGCGCAGTACGGGAAACCGGAATAAGATACAGATTGGGCTTCGACAAGCTCAGCCGGCGGTGGAATCGTAGCCTGAGCCTGTCGAAGGCGGGATGTGGGAGGAAGTGAGGCTTCGACAAGCTCAGCCGGCGGTGACAAGCTCAGCCGGCGGTGACAAGCTCAGCTGGCGGGGAGAAGTCGAACCAGCGGTGATGAACCCAGTCGTGACTGTCAAGACCTTTTTCTACGCAACGCGAATCACACAAATGGGGGTCGTCTATGAACACGCGTTTCTTGTTGGGATTTCTGACGCTCGCCGTAGCGACCGTCCTCGCCGCCTGTACACCCATCACGCCCCCGGCGGAACGGTCGCCGGCCACGTCTGCCCTCTCCATGGCCAATCCGGCTTCGGTAAACTGCGCAGAGTTGGGCGGTACGCTCACGATTGAAAGTCGCGCCAATGGCGAGTACGGCGTCTGCACTTTTGAGGACAATCTGCAATGTGAGGAATGGGCGTTGCTGCGCGGTGACTGTCCCGTTGGGGGTGTAAAGGTCACGGGCTATGCCACAGCGGCCGGACGCTTCTGCGCCATAACCGGCGGCGAATATGCCGTGACCGCCAACAGCGGCGCCGAGGACGAGCAAGGCAGCTGTACGTTGCCCGACGGCACGGTCTGCCATGCCGGCGAGTACTACGACGGATTGTGTCCGGGCGGGAATTGAGCATGGCTCCGATGGAGAATCTGCCTGTTCGGATTGGCGCACTCCTCGGCAAGGATGCGCCTGCACTGCGCCCGCTTCACGGCGGCATGATCGGCCAGGTTTATGCTGCGGCCTGGCCTGACGGGCAACAGTTGGTGATCAAGGTGGATGATGGTGCCTATCCCCAGCTGGACATCGAGGGCTACATGCTCGCCTATCTGGCCGAACAGAGCGATCTGCCCGTGCCGGCTGTTCATCACTGCGCGCCCGATCTGCTCATCATGGAGCACATGCTCGGCAGCAGCCATTTTGGGACCGCTGCAGAGGCCCATGCCGGAGAGCTCCTGGCCATGCTGCACGGCGTTGAAGCGCCGGCCTGCGGTCTTGGACAGGACACGCTGATCGGCGCACTGCCGCAGCCCAATCCGTGGACGGCTTCCTGGGTTGAGTTTTTTGCTGGGCAGCGTCTGCTGCATCTGGGGCGCATCGCCGTCGAACAGGGGCGTATGCCGGGCGAAGTGCTCCGGCGGATCGAGCGTCTCTGCGCCCGTCTGGATGATTTCATCACGGAGCCGGCCGCGCCGGCGCTGGTCCATGGGGATATCTGGGCCGCCAACGTGCTGGCCGTCGACGGTCGCATCACGGCTTTTCTCGATCCGGCCATTTACTACGGTCACCCCGAAGTTGAACTCGCCTATATTTTCCTCTTTCACACCTTCGGTGATGCCTTCCTGGCGCGCTACCATGCGCTGCGTCCCATCGAACCCGGGTTCTTCGAAACGCGCATTCACGTTTACCAGATCTATCCGCTTCTGAGTCACGTCTGCCATTTTGGCGGCGGCTATGTAGAGAGCACGGTCCGGACGCTGGCCCGGCTGGGTTTCTAGCGTTGTACACGGCGGTGACTGTCACTGGGCAACCAATTGGTAGAAGAGACCATACCGGAGACCAGTGACAGTCACCGCCGAATCGAGCGCTATGCGTCAATGAAGCGCGCCCAGCGCTGTTCCTCGCGCTGAGGCCGAGGGTTGAAGGCCATCTCAATGCAGAAGTCGGCCATGGATTTGACCGCCCATTCGAAATAGTGGGGCGTGATGCTGTTGATGTCCATGTCGGGCGCAGGGTTCATGAAGTCGATGGGGTAGGGCACGCCGTCCTTGATGGCGAATTCGATGCTGTTCATGTCGTAGCCGAGGGTGGTGTTGATGGCCGTGGCGTATTTGACCACCGCGTCGCCCACTGCCGGCGCAAGGTGCTCGTGCTCGACCAAATAGCGCCGTTCGCCCGGATCGTATTTGATGGGCATGATGTTGTCCTGGCCGATGCAGATGCAGCGCACGAACTGATCCCACTCGACAAATTGCTGCAGCACCATGCAGAGCGTGCCCGTCCGATCATAAGCCTCGATGAGTTCATCGACGGTGTTTACCTTGTAGACGTGTTTCCAGCCGCCGCCCCACGCGTCTTTCAGAATGGCGGGCAGACCCACGTAGTCGACGATGCTCTGCCAGTCCAGGGGGTAGACGAGATTGCGCAGGCTCTCGCTCACGACGCCGTCCGGATATTCTTTCATGGGCAGGATCACGGTCCGGGGCGAGGGCAGTCCCAGCCTGGTGATGAGGCTCGCCTCGAAAAACTTGTCGTCCGCGCTCCACCAGAAGGGGTTGTTGATGATATAGGCGCCTTGAAGCATGGCGTTCTTGAGATAGGCCCGGTAGTAGGGAATCTCATGACTGATGCGGTCGACGATGACAGCGTAATCATTGGCCTCGTTCATGCGGGTGCCGCCCAGCTTTACGTATTCGGCGATGACGCCGGCATTGCGCTGGTTGACTTCCTCCAGGAAGGCCGGCGGAAAGCTCCACTCGCGTCCGACAATCAGACCGATCTTTTTGATTTCTGCCATGGGAGTTCCCTTTCTACGAACGAGTGGTAGGGTCGAGCCTTGAGTACTGGTTGGCGTGAATACCTCGCCAGAAATCCGACTACGCTGCCTCTGGGTAGTAACTGTATGAGGATTTCTGGCGGGATTCACTAATCGTGGCCGCCGATGTAGGTGCGGGTCATCCGGGCCCAATAGGGCCAGTCGTGGGCCCAGCCGTCCCAGATGCGCAGCGCATTGCCGATGCCCTTTTCCCAGAGCGCGCTGCTCATACGCCGGCTGCTGTCAATGTTGGGATCGTGTTCGCCCGCCACCAGAATGATGTCCATGCGGCGCAGCGCTTCCAACTGGTTGTGATCGCTCAGATTTGGCACATACTGGAGGGGCATGTTGAAGTAGACATTCTCATCGTGATAGCCGTCGAAGAAGCTGGGCAAATCGTAGATGCCGCTCAGGGCCAGCACCCGCCCAAAGAGGTGGGGGTGGCGGAACGCGATATTGGCCGCATGATATGCCCCCAGGCTGGCGCCGTGAGAAATCATCATGGGATTATCGTTTTTGCTCCGACTCAAGGGCAGCACTTCGTTGATGATATAGTCTTCGTACTGCATGTGGCGCACGATCCGTCCCGATGGATGGGCCCAGCGGCAGTAGAAGCTTTCGGCGTCGAGGCTATCGACGCAATAGAGCTGGAGCCAGCCGTTTTCGATCTGATCGCGCAGGTTCTCGACCATGCCCCGGTCTTCATATTCATAGTACCGACCCTGGCTGGTGGGAAAGACAAGCATCCGGGCACCGGCATGGCCGTGAATCAACAGCTCCATCTCACGATTCAGCCGATGGCTATACCAGCGATGATACTCTCGATGCATACGATGCTCGATTCTAAATTGGAGTGAGTTCTATCCCGATTC
>CAYZLP010000211.1:0-1554 GCA_964478635.1 uncultured Caldilineaceae bacterium | reverse complement strand
TGGCGCGGGTCGTCCACGTGCATGGTCCGCTGCCAGTGCTCCAGCAGGGCAAAGGCCTGGTCATCGTTGGCGCCGGAAAGCGTCTGCCGCAGCGCAGCGATGGCGTGGACTTCCCGGAATGTGGGTGTTCCGGGCAGGATCGGTGAAGGCACATAGCGGGCCAGCCCCAGAAGCTCCGGCTTCCGCTGCGCTCCTTCCAGATCGATGACGGTTCCAAAATTGTGGTGATACTGGACCAGCCGGCCGATCTCCTCCGGTTGAAGAAAGCTCCAGCGCCGGTTCACGTCGTCATAGCCGCCCACCGTCAGCACGGAGGGTGACTGAGCCGGCGGCAGCAGTTCGCCCCGGCCGCTGTTGCCCGCTGCGGCCAGGATGAGCACGCCTCGCGCGCTCAACTGCTCGGCGGCCAGGGCAAGCTCGCTCTCTTGCCACGCCTGGGGATAATCGCCCCCCACGCTGATGTTGACGACCCGTACCCCATAGCGGGCCCAGTTGTTGTCCTGCAGCAGCCAGCGCAGCCCGCCCAGAATGTCGGCCTCGGGGATCCGGCCGTCGCTGCGTCCGATCTTGATGGGCAGCACGCCGGCGCCAGGCGCGTAACCGCGGTATCGTCCCCCCGAGAGCAGGCCGTTGCCAGCCGCAATGACCGTGGTCATCTGACCGTGCCAGCTTGAGACGGCAACATCCCACAGGCTTGATTGGTGGAGACCTTCGCGCGTCCGGCCTTCGGTGAGGTCGACGTAGTGAACCAGGCGCGACGGGCGATGTTCCAGGATTCCGCGCAAGGCCCGGGGTTCCAGTCGTTCCCAGGCCGGCATCGGATCGGGCCACAGGGGCGATGCCAGCAGATCGGGATGGGGATAGAAGCCGCTGTCGAGGAAGGCGATGGTGACGCCGCGCCCGTCGAATGTCGGGTAATCGGGCAGGCGCTCCGGCTGACCGAGAACCGTTTCCTCCTGGGCATGGTAGTAGGGGAAGGTCGTATGCGGATCGGTGGCTAGATGGAGCGGCGTGAAGCTGCGCTCTTCCTGAAACCGGCGCATATAGTCCATGACGCAGAGCGGACAGAGGCCCCTATCAAGCCAGGCCGGGTTGTCGCTGAGGATCAGAGAAATCAGCGGCGGTTCGAGCGCCTCCCGCTGCGCCGCAACGCGCGGATCCAGGGCTGCGCCGCAGCGCGGACAGTCAGCCACCGCTTCACTCCTGTTGGGATTGGGTGCGGAGTTCATCCCAGTCGACGCCGATACCAAAGCCTGGCTCGGGCGCTTCGGGATTGCGGAATTCCAACGTCAGGTCAAACTCCTGGGCGTCGAGCAACTCAACCTCCTGCTGGATGCCGCGCGTCAGCTCGGCGCGCACGTGATACGTTTCACCCGGCAAGGGATCTCGTAGATGGAGGGTGGTTTCAATCCGCTGTTCGCTCTGGTCCATGAGATAGACGCTGGTGTTTTCCGTGCCGTCCGGATTGTAGACGCGAATTTCGACACTGGGCGTCTCGTCCTGTACGGCCGTGATCCAAAGCCGCGCCCAGATGCGTTTTAGATCGGGATAGGG
>CAYZLP010000210.1:0-7772 GCA_964478635.1 uncultured Caldilineaceae bacterium | reverse complement strand
GCCTCCAACTTTCATACTCGAGAACATCGGCGCCATCCCGGCCCTCGTCACCTGAAGGGCGTCGGGCAACAGTGCAGAAAGGAGATTCATCCAGCAAAACCCGCCAACTTGTGTAGATGTCCTCCCGTTGTGTGAGGGCGAAACATTACCCACGTGCAGGTCTTTCCGCTAGAGAGTCATTCCGCAAGACAAAGGAGAATACAGATCATGCGAACAACAACGCGTTCCCGATGGCTGGTTCTGTCGCTCATCTTGATTCTGAGCATGGTGCTGAGCGCATGCGGCGCGCCCGCAGCGGCGCCGGCAGGCGGTGGTGAAGCGGCTGCGCCGGCGGAAGGCGGCGAGGCCGCGGCAGCCGAGCCCTCCGGCGAGTTCGACTGGGGGATGTGCCAGGGTGAGAGCCTGAATCTGCTGCTCAACCAGCATCCCTATCAGCAGGCCCTCGTGAACGAATTGCCTGTCTTTGAAGAGTTGACGGGCATGACGGTCAGCTACGACGTCTTCCCGGAACAGAACTACTTCGACAAGGTCACCATCGACCTCCAGGCGGGGAATGCCGGCACGTACGACGCCTTCATGACCGGCGCGTACATGATTTGGCAATACGCCCCTGCGGGCTGGATGGAGCCGCTGGAAGGCTATATCAACGATCCCTCCAAGACCAATCCGGACTACAACTTCGAGGATATCATTCCTGACCTGCGCAACTCCGAGATGTGGAATCTGGAACCCGGCGCCCAGAACCTGGGCCAGGGCTCCCAGTACGCCATCCCGTGGGGTTGGGAAGCCAATGCCTACATGTATCGCACGGATATCTTCGAAGCCAACGGCTTGACGCCGCCGACTTCTCTGGATGAACTGGTCGAAGTCTCCAAGCAGTTGAAGGAAATCAATCCCGAGATGGCCGGCATCGTGGTGCGCGGCAGCCTCAACTGGGCGACGATTCACCCCGGCTTCATGACCATGTACTCCAGCTACGGCTGTGTCGACTATGACGAGAACATGGTTCCCCAGATGAATTCCGAGTGTGCGGTGGAAGTGACCGAGAAGTGGATCGACATGGTCCGCGAGGCCGGTCCCGAGGCTTGGACCACCTACACCTGGTACCAGGCCGGTTCTGATTTCGGCGCCGGCAAGGCAGCCACCATGTTTGACGCCGACATTCTGGGCTACTTCCAGAATCAGCCCGAAGCGGCAGCTGAAGAGGTGTTGGGCAACGTTGCGTGGGCGCCCGGCCCCCTGGGTCCCGACGGCGAACTCAAGACCAACATCTGGATCTGGTCGCTGGCGATGAATGCCGGCTCCCAGAAGAAGGACTGCACCTGGCTCTTCCTCCAGTGGGCTACGGGTGAAGAGTTCCTGACCAAGGGCGCGGTTGACTACAGCATGGTCAACCCGGTTCGCCAGGCAATCTGGGAAAATCCGGACTTCCAGGCCAAGATGGCCGAGCAGACCGACTACCTGGAAACGTTCAACACGATTGCCGCGAATGACATGAAGATTCAGTTTACGCCCCAGCCGCTCTTCTTTGAGACGACCACCGAATGGGCCCAGGCGCTGCAGGATATCTATGCCGGCGCCGACACCCAGGAACGCCTCGACAAGCTGGTCGCCGATCTGACCGAGCAATTGCAGGATGCGGGCCTGACCCAGTAGTTCATGTAGCAACCAGCGGTCACTGTCTCTGCAGCAGGCAGTGACCGCTGATTTTTATTCGCACCGGATAGGCAAATCATGACCACGAACGAAGAAAACCTCCGTCCGCCCCTGATGGTTCGCATTCGACCCTGGTTGATTGCGTTGCCGGCCCTGATTGTCCTCATCGGGATTCTCTATCCGTTTCTGACGGCAATCTATTATTCCTTTACCGCCTATGCCCTCAATCGGCCGGGCAGTGTCGACCAGTTCGTCGGTTTCCGCAACTATGTGCGGATGTTCACCGATGACGATTTTCTTTACAGCACCTATATTACCTTTGCCTATGCCCTCTTGACGACCGGCATTGAGTTGGTGCTTGGCCTGGCGGTGGCGCTCTTGCTGAACCGGGAGTCGCGCTTCGCCAAGATCATGACGCCCACGCTCATCTTCCCCATGATGATCGCGCCGGTGATCGGAACGCTGATCTGGAAGATGATGATGCAGCCCAGTGTGGGTATTCTCAACCCCATGCTGAACGCCGTGGGCTTGCCGTCACTCCAGTGGGCGGCCGTGCCGGAGACCGCGCTCTTCTCGGTCGTTCTGGTCGACGTTTGGATGTTCACGCCTTTTGCCGCCCTGATTCTGACGGCCGGTCTGCGTTCCTTTCCCAGCGCCCCGTTTGAGGCGGCCCGGGTCGATGGGGCGTCTTTCTGGTTTACCTTTCGCAATCTCACCTTGCCCATGCTGACGCCCTTCATCCTGATCGTGGTCGTTTTTCGTCTGATGGATTCGCTGAAGATGTTTGACATCATTTTTGCCATGACCGAAGGCGGGCCGGGCAACACGTTGATGACCTACCAGCTCACGGCGTACCGGACCAGTATCCAGTTTCAGCGCTTGGCTCAGGGCCTGCCGTACGCAATTCTGCTCTATATCATTATCTACATTACCAGTTACTATCTGATCAAGTTCTGGGGCCGTGCGCAGCGCCGGGCCGCCGGTTATTAGAACGCCAGCGACAGGGAATTGTCCATGGATACCGCCATTCTCAAAAAGCGCTTTACGGCCATCCTCTCCGATGGGTTTCTGGTGCTCTATTTTTTGTTCGCCCTTTTCCCCATCTTCTGGATGGTGTTGGTTTCACTCAAGAGTACCGACGAACTCTTCACCACGCAGTTTGTCTTTACGCCAACGCTGGACAACTATGTCGCGATTCTGTTTGGTGACACGCGCGCGGCTGCCGGTGTCGTGGCACGACAGGCGTTTCCCCGCTATTTCCTCAACAGCCTGATTGCTAGTACTGGGGCCGTCATTCTCTCGCTGTTGGTCGGCGTGCCCGCTGCCTATGCGTTGGCCCGCTACAACTTCAAGGGCAAAGAGGATCTGGCCTTTACATTCCTCTCCTTCCGGTTTGCGCCCGAGCTTGTGGTCATCATCCCCCTTTCCGTCATCTATCGCCAGCTGGGTCTCTATGATACCTATTTCGGCATCATCTGGGTCTACCAGCTGGTGACGCTGCCCCTGCTCATCTGGGTGCTGCGCAGCTATTTCGAGGACATTTCGCCGGACATCGAACAGGCGGCCATGATTGACGGCTATCCATGGTGGCGGATCTTCGGCAACATTCTGTTGCCCCTGGTCCGTCCCGGGTTGGCGGCTGCGTCGCTGTTGGCTTTTGTCTTTGCCTGGAACAACTTCATCTTTCCCCTGGTGCTGGGCGGTTCGAACGTGCAGACAGTCACCGTGGCGGCGTTGGGCTATATTTCATCCGCGCAGGCCTTCTTCAATCGTATGGCCGCAGCTTCGGTCATCTCCTCCATTCCCCAGATTGTGCTGGCCCTCAGCATCCAGCGCTATCTGATCCGGGGTCTCAGTTTTGGCGCAGTGAAAGGGTAAGCGACGATGGCGAGCGTTAGACTTGAAGGACTTACCAAGGACTACGGTGATCTGCGCGCCGTCAACGAACTGTCGCTGGAAATTGCCGACGGCGAATTCGTGGTCATGCTCGGCCCGTCCGGCGCCGGCAAAACGACGACGCTCAAGATGATCGCCGGCGTTGTCACGCCGACTGAGGGCAAGGTCTACATCGGTGAACAGCTGGTCAATGCCATTGAGCCCCACAAGCGGAATGTGGCCATGGCTTTTGAGAGTTACGCCCTCTATCCCCACAAGACGGTCCAGCAGAATATCGCCTATCCGCTGAAAGCGCCCGGGCGGAATATGCCGGCGGCCGAAATCGAGCAGCGGGTCATGGCCGTGGCCGAGATGCTCAACATTCATATGCTGTTGGACCGGCTGCCCCAGCATCTCTCTAACGGTCAGAAGCAGCGCGTTGCGCTCGGTCGCGCCATGGTACGCGACCCAGAAGTGTTACTTTTGGACGAGCCCATCTCTCACCTGGACGCTAAGCTGCGCCACCGCATGCGCACCGAATTCAAGGCCCTGGAGACGGAGATCCATACGACAACGCTCTACGTCACCCACGACTATCTAGAAGCTTTGTCCTTGGGGGATCGGTTGGTGGTGCTCAACGAGGGCGTGATTCAGCAGATCGGCATGCCGGATGATGTCTTCCTCAATCCGGCCAATGTCTTCGTTTCCAAGCTGCTGGGTCATCCCCAGATCAACCTAATCGATTGCTCGGTGCAACGTACGGGGGATACGCTCCAATTGCTCAGCCTGGATGGCGCGATCCGGGTTGACGTTCCCGAACACCTCCGGACGCCCGTGGAGAATCTCCCCGGCGATCGGGCTATCCTGGGGATCCGGCCCCTCTATCTTGGAGTCGTGACGGGGGACGGGGCAGGTGATGGCCCCAACACTTTTGAGGGCGTTGTTTACGTCTACGAACGGCTGGGCACCAAAGGTGTGCTGACGATGCGGGTTGGCCGGCAGCAGATGGACGTCATCACGCCCATCGAAATGGCCTTCGATTATGATGAAGCCGTCACCGTTCGGGTCGACACGGAGAAGATCATGATCTTCGAGCCCGAGAGTGAGAAGAATATTCTGCTGCTCTGAACCGCGCGCTGCGGTCGGATGGCAGTCACGCCTATAGCAAAGGGTTTCACATGGCAGAGCTAAGACTTGAGCATATCGACAAGGTCTACAAGGGTGGCGTGCAGGCGGTCAAGGATCTGAACCTGGTCGTCGAGGATGGCGAATTTCTGGCCCTGCTCGGACCGTCGGGCTGTGGCAAGACGTCCACCCTGCGCATGATCGTCGGGCTGGAAGAGATCACGCGGGGGGAGCTTTTCATCGGTGATCGGCTTATGAACAAGTTGGAACCGAATGATCGCAATGTCGCCCTGGCCTTCGAGACCTATGCACTCTATCCCCCCCTGAGCGTCCGAGAGAATATCGCGTTTTGTCTGCGGGCCCGTTCGTTGCCGAAGGATGAAATCAACCGCCGGGTCGAGAACGTGGCCGATATGCTCGATATCACCCCCATCCTGGACCGCAAGCCGGCGGAACTGGGCGGCGGCCAGAAGCAGCGCGTCTCTCTGGCCCGGGCCCTGGTGCGCGATCCCGACGTTTTTCTGATGGACGAGCCCCTTTCCCATCTGGATGCTTCCCAGCGTGCGCACATGCGGGTCGAACTCAAGCGCCTCCATGCCGAGACGGGACGGACGACGATTCTGGTGACCCACGATCAGTTGGAAGCCGTGGCCATGGCCGAGCGCATTGCCGTCATGAATTTCGGCGTGCTGCAGCAGGTCGGCACTTTCGACGAGGTCTACAATCATCCCGTCAATGAATTTGTGGCCGGCTTCATCGGCGAGCCGCCCATGAACTTCCTGGCCTGTATGCCCCGAACAGAAGGCGACAATCTCTATCTCCAGGCTGCGGACGGCAGCTTCAAGTTGTTGCTGCCGCCGGAATTGCGCGCCAAATTGGCCGATCAGACCATTGACCAGATTCACCTGGGCGTGCGTCCCACCGATCTCATGATCGCAAACGGCGAGTCGGTGGACGGGACCCTGGACGTACAGGCGGTCGTCAACACCTATGAGTCGCTGGGCGAAGAGGGGCAATTGGCCGCGCGCATCGGCAATAGCGAGGTGCTGGTCGTGACCCCCGCGTTCCTTTCACTCGCTCACGGCGATCCGGTCACCCTCAAGATGCGTACGGAACGCGTCCATCTCTTTGACGCGGCGACCGAAAAAGCGCTTTGAGGTTCGAATGAACCATGGCTACTTTGCTGCTGGGCGTCGACGTCGGTACATCCGTTATCAAGAGCATACTCTTTGATTTGGAGGGCAACGAGCGGGCCGCTGCCTCCCGGGAAAATACGCTACTTCACCCGGGACCTTCCTGGGTGGAGCAGGATATGGCCGCCGTCTGGCAGGCTGTCGTCGAGACAATGCGCGAGGCCGTCGCCACTGCCGGCTGTTCGCCCGACGAGATCGCTGCAAGCGGCGTCACGGGCCAGGGAGACGGGACGTGGCTCGTCGACGGGGCGGGACGCTCCGTGCGCAATGCGATCATTTGGATGGATGGCCGTACGGGCACCATGGTGCGCGACGCGCATGACCGCGGCCTGAGCGAAGCGCTTTTTGCCGTTACGGGCACGGCCCTGAACACCAGCAACCAAGCCCTGCACCTGCGCTGGCTGGAGGACCATGAGCCCGCGGCCTTGGCCAATGCCCATGCCGCGTTGCGGGCCAAGGATTGGGTCTTCCTCAACCTGACCGGCGTCGTCAGCACCGATGAGTCCGACGCCTCCCACACCTATTTCTCACCTCACGCGCGTGCCTATGATGATCGGGTGCTCGAATTGCTCGGCATCGCGCATCTGCGCCATCTCTTGCCGGACGCGCGGCCGGCGACTGCCAACCTGGCGCCACTGCGGGCGGAGATCGCACGCGCGCTCTCCCTTGCCCCGGAGATGCCCGTTGTCGCAGGTCCGTTTGACGTTGCCGCCGCGGACCTGGGCGCGGGCGTGCTCCGGCCGGGCGACGCCTGCACCATCCTCGGCACGGCCGGCATCCACCAACTGGTGATCGAGGAGCCCGTGGCCGAGCCGCTGAACATCGGCTACACCATGTGCCATGCTCCGGCGGGGCGGCTGGTGCGCCTCCTGCCGACCATGACGGGCACGCTGAACATGCAGTGGTTCGTGCGCGAATTCTACGCGGCCGAGTGGCGCGCTGCCGAGGAAGCGGGGCGCGATTTCTGGCAGGAGCGGGAGATCGAAGCCGCGGCCGTCCCCTTGGGCAGCCAGGGCGTCATGTATCACCCCTTCATCGATCCGGCCGGTGAACGCTCGCCCTTCGTGCGGCCCGATGCCCGGGCGCAGTTCAGCGGCGTCAGCGTGAACCATACCCGGGCCACCCTGTTGCGGGCCGTCTACGAAGGCGTCGTCCTCTCGGCCATGGACTGCTATGAGCATCTGGGCCTGGCGGTCCGCTCGCTCACCCTGGCCGGCGGCGGCGCGCGCAGTTCCTTCTGGGCCCAGATGTTTGCCGACGCCCTGGGCTGCGAAGTGGTTGTGGCCGAAGGCAGCGAGTACGGCGCCCGGGGCGCGGCCATGAACGCGGGCGTGGCCGTAGGTCTCTACCCGGATTATGCGGAGGCCGTCGCGCGCTGCGTGCGCCCGGCCCGCACGTATACGCCCCATCTCGAACGCACGGCCGACTATCGAAGCCTGCTGGATTTGTATCGACAAACCTATGAAGCGCTCTTCCCCGTCTGGGAGGCGCGTAATGCCTGGCGGCAGGAGCGTGGATTGTGACGACTGCTTCCGACCCGCAGCCACTGAACGTTGCCGTTTTCGGCGATCTGTTTGTGCGCCCGACGCTCATGGAGGCCGCGCTCATGCGCCGGCTGACGCCCCTTGGCTTTGCCCTGAAGGTCCGCGCCGCCGAAGTCGACTGGCCCACCCAGCCCTTGACCCGCAACGAGGAAGTGGCTGAGTTTGTGGGCGATCCCGAGCAGGTCATCGCACTGGCTCGGGAGGCCCAGGTGTTGGTCACCCACGTCGCGCCGGTGACCGAAGCGGTGCTGGCCGCCTGTCCGGGCCTGCGCGTGGTCGCATGCTGCCGGGGCGGACCGGTGAACGTCAACGTGGCTGCGGCCACGGCTCGGGGCATCCCCGTAATCAATGCGCCGGCGCGCAATTCCCAGGCAGTGGT
>CAYZLP010000209.1:0-7775 GCA_964478635.1 uncultured Caldilineaceae bacterium | reverse complement strand
TGCAGGCTCGTAAGTCGTCGAAGCTGTTGCACAGAGTTGCACAGGGTTACACACTACTGGGCAATCAGCGGCAGGTAAAGCCGCATCCTCTGGGACGTTTCCTCGCTGTAGCTCCCATACTCGATCCCCAATTCGAAGGGACCGTGTTCGGTCATGGCCCCGTCCAGGCCAATTTCGTGAAGGTAGAAGCGCGTCGCAGCGCTCTCTGCGGTGAAGCGATATTCGTTGGGCACCAGCGAGTCGACGGCCTTTGATGGAATCATGGTCGTGTTGAGCCGGTAGCGTCCGCGCGCGTCTTCCGCCCAGAGATCGAAACCTGCCGTCCCCGCCTCCGTGACCGTTTGCCAAATGAACGCGACCAGTGCGCCGGCTTCGCCGGCATGGAAGTAGCCCAGGGTGACGGCCAAAGGCGTATCGTTGAAGGCCATGAAGGGCGTCCCCTCGAGCTGCGTCAGATCGGGCGTTGTGACGTCGGTCACGGTGAAAGCAAGCGTGTTGGCCGTATCGTCACGGACAAGGGCACCGCCGGTCGCTTCATGCCAGGCGCCGGTCGTATCGCACCAGTAGAGCTTGTGATCGGCCTCGTTCTGATCTTCGGTATACTGGAGCGTCACGACCAAGCTGGAGACGTCGGTGGGATCCTCCAGCAAGACGTCGACAAACGGCGAGACCGCGGATGTCCCCTCACTTCCCGCCGGGCAGGGATCGCCGGAGAAGCGGGCTACGCCGACCCAGGGCTGGCCCGGGCCTTGCTTTCCCAGCATGACGCCGTGGACCGCAAGATCGCCGGTTTCATGGGGATCGCCGGTGGCCCGCTCCTGGCTTTGACCGCCGATCAGGGTTGCCACGTAGACAAACGCCGCATCGCTCAGCGCACCGCCGGCGACCGTCCCGTCAATCCGCGCAATGGCGGCCGTGGCCGGCCCAGTGTACTGGATGCGCGCCTCGCCGCTACCGTCCGTCACTGCGCTGGATGCATCCAGCGCGCCGCCGCCGGTGAGCGCGAAGTCGATGCTGATCCCGGCAAGGGGCGGAGTGATGCGAGCCACGATGTCCGTGAAACTGCCGGGGGCGATCCCAACCGAGACCGGCGTCACGTCAATGGCAGTGATTACCTGCGCATTCATATGAATCGCCAGCGTGCCGAGGCTCGGCAGGGATTGATTCACAATCTGGCCGGCAGCGTCGACGACAATCAGCGCCGCTGCGGCCGCCGGGCTGCCGCTGTCCGGATCCAGACATTGCCCGTTGACGTAGTCGTATTCGGTAATGTTGCAGTACGTACCGGCGGGCAGGCTGGTCTGATAGGTCTGGGCGGTCGTGCCGGCCGTGCGGTTCAGCGCCACAAAACCCTTGGCGCCGCGGCCAAACGCGATATGATTGCCGCCGTCGTCCCACCAGTCGGTGACGGCTTCGCCCGCGGTGATGGCGCGGAAGGCCACCATATTGGCGATAGCCGTGCGTCGGTGCTCGCAAACCCACTTACCGTCCTCGTAGGCGGGACTGCAGTTGGCCGGGTCATCGCCGGCAACCTGAGCCGAGCCATAGACCGGGCGCGTATCCGGTCCGCTGCCGGAATAGAAGGGCGACGTTGCGCTGGGCGGCCCCTTGGAGTCGCCGGCGTCGCTGGCTGGGTTGTCGCTCCAGTAATAGGAAGACATAACCTTGGGATAACCGTAGGGGTAGGCGAGCATGAAGACATTCCCCAGATCATAGAGATCATTGCCATCTCGATGATCGAGGACGCAGGCGCCGCCCGCGCCGTGGCCCCGCTGGTTGTCGTGGTTGTCCGTGAAGACTACGGCGAAGTCGCCATCCAGGAAGCCGCTACCGAAGGTCTGCAGGGAACTCAACGTCCCGCCGCAGTTGAGCACGCCGCCCAGATTCACGCTGTAGCGGAACTCGGTCACGTCGCCGTTGGGCGTATACTCGAATGACTTGACAGGTTCACCGCCCTGGTCGATGACCTCCTGGAAGATGTAGGGTGCGCCGCCGCCGGGCAGGGTCAGACCAGCCAAAATGGCAGAAATCTCATGGGCAGGCATGTGCTTGGAAGCATCAAGGCGGAAGCCGGCCACCCCCATGTCCAGGAGGTCCTGCATGTAGGCGCGCAGCGTGTCCTGTACGTCGGTCTGGCTCGTGTCCAGGTCTGCCAGGTTAACCAGTTCGCAGCTCTGCACCTGAAAGCGATCCCCGTAGCTTTCGATCTCGTTGCCCGCTGTGCCGCACATGTGGAAATCGGCCGGATCGTATTGGGGCTAGTCATAGGCCGTATAAATCGAACCGGCCGTACCCATGCCGCTGCCGACGCCTGTCGTGTGGTTGATGACGGCGTCAACGTAAATCTCGACGCCAAGATTGGTGCAGGCGGTGACCATGTTCTGGAATTCGGCCAGCGTTCCGCTGCGGCTGTCCAGCTTGGTTGCGTCATGGGTCACCGGCTGGTAGCGGGCCCACCATGGATAGTCCGCGTTGGGGTCGCCCATATCCGCTACCGGAATCACGTGCTCCATGGGCGGCGAGACCTGGATGGCCGCATAGCCCTTGTCGACCAGATAGGTGCACTCCTTCTCGATATCGGACCACTTCCATTCGAAGAGGTGAACGAAGACGCCCCCTGCCGGTGACGGCGCGACCGTGTCGGCGGCCGGAATGACGGTCAGGATGCCATCGCTGCCGTCGCGCCATTTCTTGGATGCACCGCCGTCATCGGTGCAGTAGGCGGTGAAGCCGTGGGTTCCTGGCGTGCGCGCAGCCGTCGGAATCGTGGCCATATACTCGTCATTGTTGCCGATGTCCGTGTTGTAGCTCATGGCCAGATCCTGCCACGTCTCCCCGTAGCGGCCCCAGTGCAGGTAGCACGCAATGCCGGCCCCCTGCCCTCCGCTATCGGTAACGCCCGGTTCATACACCTGAACATAGACGGTCTGACCCCCAACTTCGCCTTCGACCACGCTCACCGGATCGCCGGCGCCGGTCGGGAACATGTTACCCACCCAATCGATGTTGCTGGGCGGCGGGGGCGGCGTGATCGGTTGCGTCGAAACGAAGACTGCCGTGGTCCGGGCCGGAACGGTAAAGGTGTCCGTGCTCTCGTTGAACGCGGCCGTGCCTTGTAACACCGGGTCTGCATCTGTTGCATCCGCTTGAATGGGGTGGAGCATGAATCCATTCGCACCGGCAATGACAAAGTCTTGGGGAGTCTTGTTGGCATTAAAGAAGACGAGAATCGTCTCATAGCTCGCGTCCAAATCGGGCGCAGGTTCATCCGATAGGCCCATGACGATGAGGCCGTCCACGCTGTTGTCACCGTTGAAGAAACTCACCCGGGCGTTGACGTCGGCCTCGGTGGGCAGGCGGAAGAGAGGCGAACTGTTGCGGATGCGCAGGATCTCACGCAGGTGAGCGGCGGCGAATTCGGCATCCGCGGCTGCCGGATCCAATGTCGTATCGGCCAGCAGCGGTCCCATGATCGACCAGCGCGTGTCGTTGTCCCAGGCCGGCGGCAGGCCTACGCCGAAGTTGTTGCTGTAGCTGCCGTCGCCATAGCTCCAGTCGACCCGATTGAACCAGTCGCCAGAATCGTAAGAGTTGCGGTCCAGGGACTTGGAGCGCAGAATATCGGCCCCCATGTGGAAGAAGGGCACGCCCTGGCTCAAGCCCACCAGGCTATGGCCCAAGTTCTGGACCCGCACCCGCTCGGCCATGGACGTGACGGGCGTGCCGCCTTCACCATTGGGCAGCTTGAAGACGTTCTGATCGAATAGCGTCTCGTTGTCGTGCTTGGAGACATAGGGCACCGACTCCTGGGGATCGTCCGTATAGGGGTTGCCGGCGCCGTTCCAGTCTGCGCCGCTGCCACGCAATGCGCTGCGCAACGTATCCATTGCAGCGTGCAGATCGCCCTGCGTGCGGCCGCCATACGTGTAACCGTTCCAGTCATAGCTCAACCCGTTGATGAAGCCCTGCTTGCGGATCTGAAGCGAATCGGTGCTATAGCCGCCGTGGGCCGCATCGCGGAGCTTGTCGTTGAAGGCGCCGATGCCGGTCCCGGTCATGTTGGCCTGCTTGGCGTAGCAATCGGGGCACATGGTGAGCCCCTTGGCCGCGGCTGAGCCGAAATCCCAGCCCTCGCCGTACACATAGATGTCCGGATCTACGGCCTGGACGGCATCCCGGGCGCTGGTCGCATTGCGCACCGTGTGCAGATTCATCAGATCGAAACGGAAGCCGTCCACCTTGTAGGCCTCGGCCCAACGCACCAGCGTTTCGAGCATGAGTTTCTCGAACATGGCATACTCGGACGCGGTGTCGGGACAGCAACTAGACTGCTCCAGCGTGCCGTCAAGGGTGTAGCGATAGTAATAGCCCGGCACGATACGGTCCAAGACCGACTGGGGATCGCTCTGGCCGGCCGAATTGGTGTGGTTGTAGACCACGTCCATGACCAGACGCAGGCCGTTCTCGTTCAAGCTCTTGACCATCTGCCGAAACTCAAGAATGCGCGTCACGCCGTCGGGGTCGGTGCTGTAGGAGCCCTCAGGCACGCCGTAGTGCAGGGGATCGTAGCCCCAGTTGAAGCTGTCGGCCGCCCGGGATGCGCCGATGGCTGCCTGTTGATCGGTGGCGTTGCGGGCAAAGCCGGTGGGGTTCGGGTCGGTACGCGGGGTGGCCTCATTCACAGAGGCGATGTCAAAGGCCGGCAGCAGGTGTACATGGGTCAAGCCGGCATTTTGAAGGTCAAGAAGATGCTGCATGCCGAGGGATGCCGTCTCAGTGAAAGCGTTGAAGGTACCCCGATTGGCTGCGCTCACGGTCGCGTCATCCCGACTGAAGTCGCGCACGTGGACTTCGTAGATGGCGATATCCTCCGGCTGGGCCAGTACGGGCTTGCTGAGCGTATCCCACCCGGCCGGCTTGAGATCGGCGTCGTCCAGATTGGCGAACTGGCTGCGCAGGCTGTTGGTGGAAAGGCTGACCGCATAGGGATCGGTCACGAGGTTGGTCTCCACCGCGTCCGTCTCCGGCACATAGACCTGCACTTCGAACAGATAGAAGCGCCGATCCCAGGAAGCGTCACCCGTTACGCTCCAGACGCCGCTGGCCGGATCCAGCGTCATGGCGTGGTCCGTAGCCGTGGCCGTTGTCGAGTCGGCATAGCGCTTGAGCGTCACCGACTTGGCCGTAGGCGCCCAGATCGCCGCCGTGGGCGCACCGCCGCTGTAGGTCACGCCCAGGTCGGCAACATCGGCCGTACCGTTGTCCACATAAAGATCGTCGAGGACGCCCTGGATCTGAGCAAAGGTGATATCGATCACATCGCCGCCGGCATTCAGGGCAACCACGGTCACCTGGCCCGTCAACAGATCCTTGGCGTCGGCCGCGGTGACGCCGGTCGGAACGTCGAGGCGCACGAGGCCATGGGCATTGGGGTTCTTGGGGAAGTTGGCGCCATCGATCGTGCCATTGGGCGTCAGATCGACATAGCCTGCGCTGCCCGGCCCGCCGTAGGCGCTCGCGCTGGCAATGGCAGGGTCCACTGCGCCGTCTGGGTCATAGAGGAGCTTATACGCTGCGCCGGGCGCGCCGTTCCAGGCAATCGTGCCTTGATCGAGCCAGAGCGCGCGGGCATCGGTTGGCGCGGAGATGGAAGCCGGGTTGACCGTCAGTTGTCCGATACCGTCACCCTGCCAGAGCGTGGCGCCGTCCGACGTATCCGTGCAATTGGCTGTATACTCGTATAGTCCAGCTCCCGGCGTGATGGTTGCAACGTATTCGTCATTGTTGCCGATATCCGTGTTGTAGCTCATGGACGTATCGGTCACGTTGAACCACGTAGCGCCGAAGCTGTTCACCTGTCCCCAGTGCAAGGTACAGGTGATGTTCGCGCCTTGGCCCGCCGGGGTGGTCACGCCATCTTTCCAGACCTGAACATAGACGTCAAAGGAGCCGCCGGCCGTGATCGTGGCCGGGGAGCCAAGACCGGGACGGGGAAACATGTTGCCCACCCAGCCCAATGCGGCCAGCGTCGTGGCGGTCGTCAAGAGAACGCCAACGAGCGCCATCAGAAGACTGGCGGCGCCGGACAGCGTTATTCTGTGAAATTTCTGCGATCGATCGGACATGAAATGTATCCTTTTGCCAGAGGCGTCATCATAATTTTTCAAGCCATGCAGTTCGCGACCGCCCAAAAAGTCTGTTTTCTTCGGCGGCGCAGACCATCTTGTCGGAAGGACTCAACGCGCCAAAACCGGTATGAACGAAGTGTGGGGCCAATCGAACGGATTGGCAGACGTGTACGCTCCATATTCAACCCCGAGATCGAAAGGTCCGTGCTCTGTGACGACGCCCGTGACGCCCACTTCCTGCAGGTAGAAACGCTCGCCGGAAACGCTCGCCCGATAACCATAGGTTTGGGGCGCCACGGAATCTATCGCTCGGGAGGGTCTCATCTCCATGTTGATCGGCTGGCGTCCATGCTCCGTATCCATAAACAAATTGAAGCCTGCGACGCCGCTTTCAGTCGCCGTCTGCCAGAGAAACTGCACGTCGTCATCTTCGGGCATGGTGCGGAACCAGCCAAGGCTGATGGCCAGGGGCGTCGTCACCGTATAGGAGAAATAAGCGCTGTCATCTTCAGTCCAGCTGGTCTGAAACTGGCTGACGTTGCGGTCGGCCGGCGTACCGGAGATGCGGCCCCATCCCAGCGCCAGCGTGCTGTCGCTGGCGTAAAAAACATAGTTGACCACAGTCCCGGCCGGCTGAGCTGGAACGCTGGCGCGCCAGGTGCGATTCGGCGTACTGAAGTTCGAAAAGGCGGCTGCGACAGACGTCCCATTGGTTTTGTTCGGGGCGCTGCCGTCGGTGGTGTAGACGAGGTAGATGAATTTGCCGGTCGTATCAAAATCAAAATTGACGAATAGATCGGCGTTGTCGGCGCTGCTGATGTCAGAAGTCGCCGTGTCGGTGATCGAGGAATCTTGGCGGAAGTTGGGTTGCACCGTATAGGGCGACGGCGTATAGCCGATTGCTTCGGTCACGAAATGGCCCGTTCCCGACCAATCGGGCGCAGCGTGGGATGGGTCAGGCCAAAGGATAATCGTCAGGACAATCAGTAGCATTCCAAGGTAACTGAGCGCCAATCGGGGAATCGACAGCCCGTGCTTCATGTGTTTGTCTCCTCAAATTTGAATGGACTTCAGGGCCTCAAACCTGCGGACCGCACCCATTGCGCAATGCGTCTGCGCTGAATGCCATCCCGGTCGATTGGAAATCTCCTGCAAAACAGTTTGGGACAAATTACGGCTGTGAGGGTCGTGCGTGGTGATGCGTCGGGAAACCCACGGAGGCATTATACAAGAAGGAAGTTCGATCGTTCAAGATGACGACCTTACATTTATACTTACATTCATAACGCGGGTTCAGTCGTGCGGGCTTCTACTTCGGTTCTTATTGTCACATTATCTGAACTTCGTACATTCCTCCAGCGCGAAAACCGGCGGGAATGTACGAAGTTCAAGTGACGTCTCTATTAGAAACCCGAGTGTTGTTCCAGAGCGACAGTCACTGACAGAACGAGTCCAATCTGCCCGGATTCATTCTGCCTGTGATAGCCACTCTGGCAAGAAGTGCCGGCTGCCAGCGCTATTGGCGCAGGCGACCGTCGGTCTCTTTCTCCACATTGCGCACGATGCGGTTGCGCAGGGCCAAGACTTCCTTTTCCTGCAAGCTGCGGTCGGGGCTCTGGTACGTGACATGGAAGGCCACCGACTTCG
>CAYZLP010000208.1:0-7783 GCA_964478635.1 uncultured Caldilineaceae bacterium | reverse complement strand
TTCAGTCCAGGATGCGGCAACGGGATCGGTTCCGGGTTGGGCCGTGCGCAATGCCTGGGTGACGCCTCCTTCCGTGACGGTTTCCAGCAGCGCCACCTGCGCGCCCCGCTCCGCCAACCGATCGACAATGAAGCGCGGAAAGGGCTCGTTGGGTGTGGTGGAGTAGATGTGACGCCCCACCCGCGTGCGCACGGTCTCCTCCAGCGTGTCGAGGAGTTCATCCGCTTCGGCAACGGTGGACGCGCTGGCCGTTATGCGCACATCGACTTGACCGAAGTGCGCGGCCAGCCCCACGGTCGGATTGCTCCCGGCCATCAGGTCTTCCAACTCGTTGTCAATGGCGCTTTCACCGATCCCCACCGTGCGCAGCACCCGCCGGCGGATGACGCCCGCTGCGCCGTTGCGCTCGTGGAGATAAGGCAGGACGGCCGTTGTCATGAGATGCTTCATCTCCCGGGGAACGCCAGGGAGGGCGATGATGGTGGCGCGCCCCTGTTCGACCCGAAAGGCCGGTGCGGTGCCCACCGGGTTGTCGATGACTGTAGCGCCCGCGGGGACATAGGCCTGACGCTCGTTATTAGGCGTCATGACCGCGCCGAACTGGACGAAGCGCGCCCGGATGGCCTCCAGGCTGGGCGGATGGAGTTCCAGGGGTTGACCGACCGCCTTGGCAATGGCGTCCCGGGTGATGTCATCGGCCGTGGGGCCCAGGCCGCCGGTGACGATAATGACGTCACTGCGGGCCATGGCTGTCTCCAGCACCTCGCGCAGGCGGGCTTCGTTGTCGCCTACGGTCGTCTTGTAGTAGAGATTGATGCCATAATCGCGCAGCTGCTGGGCGATCCACGCTGCGTTCGTATCGACGATCTCTCCGAGCAGAATCTCGGTCCCCGTGGTGATAATTTCGGCGTTGAGGCGTTCAGATGTAGACATGATTTGCGAATAGCCTTTAGAACGCGAAATGCGGAGTGCAGGACGGTCTGCACTCCGCATTTACCATTGCGTATTGGCTTTATCCCATGAGCGCAATCTGGGCGCGCAGGGATTTGATGCGATCGGCGAGTTCGGCCTGGCCGCCGCTACGGGCCTGGTCTTCAAAGGCCGCCAGGGACTGGATCAGCTCGGGGGTGAGCAGCTGGCGGTTCTCTTTGATGAGGCGGCGCAGGGTGTTCTCGTCTTCGAGCGAAAGCAGCTCGTTCAGGAAGCGAATATCCTCGGGCATGCCCTCTTCCAGGATTTCGATGGCGGCCTCATAAATCTGACGGAGGCGCCGCACCGCTGCCGTTGCGTTTTTCTGCTCGGCCGCTTGAATGTTTCCTGCCAGGAGACGGAGGAAATTTTCGTCGATATAGTCGGCATAGTTCGCCAGCTCGGCCTGGGGATCGGCCGATTGGAGCACTTCCTGGAGAACCGCCTGAGCCTGCTGTCCTGAAGATTGTTGGGACTGGCGCTGGGCGTCCTGGATCTGCATGACCAGCTCACGCAGCTCTTCCAGATGCTCGCGCTCGGTCTCGTCTTCGGTCTCGGCCAGCCGTTCGGCCACGGCCAGGAGAAATTGGTAATCGAGGAGCGGCGTCAGCGCCACGCCCAGAGAGCCGAGCAGATCGCGGTCCTCCTCGTTGCGCCAGACCGAGAGCAGAAGATCAAGCACATCTTCCCGGGTACTGTCCCGGTCGATCTGGGCCAACAGGCCACGCAACCGGTCCTCGCGCTGCTTAATCTCCGCCCCCGCTTCGGTCGACTCAATGAGCTGGTTGCGCAGGGCCATAAAGGCATTCATCGTCTCCTCGTCGGCCTGTCCCCGGGACATGACGAAGATGCGATCGAGCAGCGTCATGAATTCTCGGTCAATGAGCCCCTTCTCCCGCTCGATGGCCAGTTCCAGGGCTTTGGGGTCACCGGCGAGACCAAGCAGGCGCTGAAGAAGTTCGGTCTGTTCCCGCTGGCGGCGCAGCATTTCCGGCGTCACGCCTTCATACCCCCAGAAGACCTCCATGAAGCGCTGCCAGTCGATGAACTGCTTGGGCTGGAGCATATAGCCGCGGCGAGCTTCGCTGGGCAGCTTGCGCATGAGGCGCTGGGTGAGGTCACCGATGGCTTTCTGGCGCTGATTCTCGTTAAGCTGGCCGTTCGCCGGCATGTAGACGCCCAGAAACTCATGTTCGGGATCGTGAATCATGAGCGGCGCGCTGAGCGCGCCGCCGGCCCCACAGTTGGGGCAGATGGCCATGTTGATCTGGTTGCCGAGGAGCGCGCCGCGCAGCTCCGGATTCTCACCGAAATCGACGATGGAGAAGACAGCAACCGGATAGGGCGTACCGCAATTGGGGCATTGAACCTGCGCGACCTGGGGCGGGAAGAGAAAATCCTCTTCAGGACCGGCGGCGGCCGGCCCGCCCGGGGTCCCTTCCGCGGTTGCGGCCCGCTCGGTGGCTTTTTCTTCCTTTGCACGAGAGAAGCCTTTGGGCAGCTCGATGCCGCTTCCGCCGGAAGCGGTTTGTTCTGATTCGTTGTCTTTGCCGGGTAGGATGATCCCGCTCATGGCGCATGCTTCTTTCTATCGGTGCGAGCCGTCAATATATCGTATGTGTGACCGGTCGTGAATCACTGAGTTTGGTTCGCTCACACGCCGTCCAGGCGTCACGCCCCAAACGCATCCATTGTACCCCAAAGCGACAGCTCACCCAAAGCAACGCCGGGCGGCGGCATTGATTGGTGATTGTTGACCATGGATAGACCGCGGAAAAGACCGGATGGGGCGGATCTGTGTGGATTTCGTATCTATGCAGGCTGGTCACATAGAACGCGAATTGGGTGGATCTGGCGGATACTCGCAGATCAATCTCGTTTAATATTCGCGTAGATCCGTTTCATCCGACAGTTTCCGCGGTCCATTGGTTAGCCGATCGAAAATGATCGGGCGCGCGCCTGTTGTGTTGCGACGCGCGGGCGCGCTATGGTATACTTTCTCCTGAACGTTTGTTCGTACGACCATCCGAATTACAACGAGCATCATGGCGAAATCGAAGGGCAAAAAACCGAAGAAGGGCGCCGGAGATCGCATGGGCGACGTCCTAAGCGCGCTCCTTCGACCTGAAGTGATCGGCGTGGCCCTGATTCTGCTCGCCCTCTTCACGCTGCTCAGCTTGATCACCGACAGCCGTGGTCTCGTCACCGGGGCGTGGATCGACGGCCTGGAGGCGGCATTCGGTATCGGCGTCTGGGTCTTTCCGCTGCTCACGGCCGGATTGGGATTCTGGTTCATCCGCCGGGCCTTCGACCAGATGGATGACCTGCCCTGGCAGCGACCCGCGGGCATGGGGCTCCTCTTCATAGCCCTAGTCATGGGCGCCGGGCTCTATGGCCGCACGATCAATCCGGAACTGGGGGGCGCAACCGGCGCCATGCTGGCCGATCTCTTCAGCGAGACGATTACGGCCGTGGGCGCGTGGGCCTTCGTCACCTTTTTGGCCATTGCCGGCCTGCTCTTTATCACCGATCGGTTTCTCATCGACGGCGTCCTGGACCTGTGGGACGGCGTGCGGGGGTGGGGGAGCGACTCCCATCCGCAGCCGCCCCTGCCGGTTCAACCGGCGGTACCCATGGCGACGGGCGAACTGCCCTGGTGGAAACGCCTGCGCGAGCGCTTTTCCGGCGCCACGGACGAGCCGCCGCCGGTTCATCTGCAAGGCGCCAACCTCGTCACGCCGGAGCCCCGCGCGCCCACAGCGCCAAAGCAAAGCACACCCGCGCCGGCGCGCACGCCCGTCAAGCCGGATGCGGGACCACCGACTCCCCTGCCCAGCCAGCCCAAAGACGAAGAGATCCTGGTCCCGCGCATTGTGGGCGGACAAGAGTGGCGTCTGCCCCGGCGCGGTGACGTGCTGCATGATTGGGAACGCTATGCAGACAGCGATGACCGCATCCGCGAACAGGGGCGCTTGATCCAGGAGACGTTGGCCAGCTTTGGAGTACCGGCCGACTTCGAAGGCGCATACAAGGGACCGGCCGTCACCCAATACCTGATCAAGCCCGGCTATGTTGAGCGGACCATTCGGGGCGAACTCAAGCGCCAGAAGGTCAAAGTGAGCAAGATCGCGGCTCTCTCCAGCGATCTCGCCCTGGCCCTTGCCGCGCCCAGCGTCCGCATCGAAGCGCCCATCCCCGGTACAACCTACGTCGGCGTTGAGGTGCCGAATCAGGAAAGCAACGTGGTGGGCCTCAAGGAGCTGATGGATTCGGAAGCCTTTACCCAGCGCAAGGGCAAGCTGCTGCTGGCCCTTGGCGAAGATGTGAAGGGCCAGCCGATCGTGACGGACATGACCAGAATGCCCCACCTGCTGATTGCCGGCGCGACGGGCTCCGGCAAATCGGTCTGCATCAACTCCATCATCGTGGGCCTACTGCTGACCCATACGCCCGATTCTTTGCGTTTTCTCATGGTCGACCCCAAGATGGTAGAGCTAAGCGTCTACAACGGCGTGCCCCATCTGCTGACGCCGGTGGTGACCGAGGTCGACAAAGCGGCAGGTGTATTGTTCTGGGCCGTCAAGGAGATGGAGCGGCGCTACCAGTTGCTGAGCAAGGTCAACGCCCGGGACCTGGAGCGCTACAACGCCTATCTCACCAAACGGGGGGAGAAGCCCCTGCCCTACATCGTCGTGGTCGTGGATGAGATGGCGGACCTGATGATGGCCGCGCCCGAAGAGGTAGAGAAGCACATCTGCCGCCTGGCCCAGATGGCCCGGGCCGTGGGCATCCATCTCATTATCGCCACCCAGCGGCCATCGGTCGACGTGATTACGGGCCTGATCAAGGCCAACTTCCCGGCCCGCATCGCCTTCGCCGTCACCAGCCAAACCGACAGCCGGGTCATTCTGGACGTGCCCGGCGCCGAGCGGTTGCTGGGCCGGGGCGACATGCTCTTCATGGCCCCGGACGCATCCAAACTCGAACGGCTGCAGGGCACCTTCCTGGGTGATGACGAAATCAACAACGTCGTGCGCTACTGGAAAGGCGCGCGCAGCCTGGATGACCGGCCGGTCAATCGTCAACCGGTCGTCACCGAGCGGGGCGAGCCTGCCGACGACGATCCGGATTGGGAAAGCATGCCTAGCGGTCCCCAAGCGGATCCGCTTGACGCGGTCCAGGGTACGCTCTTCGACGAGATCGAAGAATTGAAAGCCATCGACGCACGGGATGAACTCTTTGACGACGCCGTGCGGGTGGTTCAGGCGGCCCGTCGCGGGTCGGTCAGCCTGCTGCAGCGCAAGCTGCGCATCGGCTACAGCCGGGCCTCCCGTCTGGTCGAGCAACTGGAGGAAGCCGGCATTCTGGGACCCGATCAGGGCGGCAGTCTCGGCCGGGAGTACCTCGGGCCCGAGCGCGCGAATGAGGCAGGCGGCCCGGCAGCCACGCCGCGCATCATCGGCAGCGACGACGAAAACGGATCCTATCAGGTGTGGATGTAGACCGGAGTCAGCCAATCCGATGTTTGAACCACAGCCCCTGGTCTTTGCCGGGATCTTCTATCTGCTGGGCGTGCTCACGCCGGTGATTGTGCTGCGTGCCTTGACCCGGGATCGGGAAGACGGATGCATCCTCAATTTGGCAATGCTGGTCATTGTCGGATTAATCATTGCACTCGGTTTGTCGTTCCTCTTATCGTCATAATCGTTTCCATCTCAAGCATAGAATCGTCATATCCTTACAAGAAGTGTCGGGAATCGACGGTACTCTTGCCCGAGTGACTGTCACTGGCAGAACGAATCTTGGCTGACCAGACTCGTTTGTCCCAGTGACAGTCACTCGGGCGCGAATTCTAGAACTGAGCAACGTATGCCGAATGCAAATGACATCGGGTCGGTGGCTGTGGCTGACCCCAAGGAGCTGACTTTCACCCGCCTCATCGGCACGGGCATTGTAACCAAGCTCTTCGTCAACACGGGAATCCAGCTCTGGGGTCCCTTCCTGCCCATCATCGCCCAGGGACTCAACACCTCCGTCGTGGTCATGGGGCAGCTGGTCAGCGTGCGCAGCCTCATGGGCATCTTCGCGCCCCTTTTCGGCAGCGCAGCCGACCGGCGAGGCTACCGGCGCATCATTCGCATCTGCCTCTGGCTCTCGGCCCTGGGTTCCATTGTCTTCGGCCTGAGTCCCAATATCTTGGTGGCCCTGATCGGCATGATCCTCATGGGGCTGGGCGCCTCGGGTTTCGTGCCGACGCTCCAGGCCTACGTGAGCGCGCAGTTGCCCTACAACCGGCGGGCCCGGGGCATCGGCATGCTGGAATATGCCTGGGCCCTGACCGGCATCTTCGGCCTCTTCCTGATCGGGCAGCTCATCGCCGCGACCAACTGGCGCGTTCCCTTCTTCGTGCTGGCCGCAGGCATGATCGTCATGAGCTTCGTCTTCGATCGCATGCCGTCGGCGCGATCGGACAACGCGCCGACAACTGCCAGGGCCAACGACGATGCCCCGCTTGTCGAACGCATGCGCGGCTTTTTTCACCTTGACAGCAACGCGCGTTCCACCTACGCTGCGATCACGGCCTCCAGCTTCGTCTACTTCGCAGCCGTTCAGCTCATGATCAGCTACGGCATCTGGCTGGAGCAGGACTATGGATTGGGCGCGGCGCAACTCGGCACGGTCGCCCTAATCCTAGGCGTCTTCGATCTCTCGGCCAGCGTCACCGTGAGTCTGGTAACCGATCAGATTGGCAAGAAGCGCAGCGTGGCCATTGGCGTCGGCGGAGCCATGGCGGCCTGTCTGCTCCTGCCCTTTCTGGCCCAGGGGCTCGTTCTGGCCGTATTATCCCTCTCCATCGCCCGGGCCTTTTTTGAATTTGCCATCGTCAGCAACATCACGCTCCTGAGTGAGCAGGTTCCGACCCAGCGGGGCAAGGTCATGACCCTGGGCGCGGCCGTCAATCTCCTGGGCGCGACGCTGGCCGGCCTGACCGCCCCACGGCTCTTCACCGCGCTGGGCATTGGCGCCGTAACGTGGACTTCGGCCCTCTGTGCAGGAGTGTCGCTCACAGTTCTTCTCCTGCTCGTACGCGAACATGGGCAGGAGCAGGCGATTCCGGTGCATGCGCCGATCGAGTGAGTGGAAAGCGAGACGATTTCATGGCGGAAGCAACCATCCTGGTCGTGGATGACGAAGCGAGCATTGTAGAGGTCGTGAGCCTCTACCTGAGCCGGGCGGGCTATGCCGTGGAGAGCGCCCACGACGGCCGCAGCGCGCTGCGCGCCATGGCCGCGCATATGCCCGATCTGGTGGTGCTCGACGTCATGCTGCCCGAAGTCGACGGCCTGGAAATCACGCGGCGGCTGCGGGCTGAGGGCAATACGCCCATCATTCTGCTCACGGCCCGGCGCGAGGAGACCGACCGCATCCTGGGATTGGAGCTTGGCGCGGATGACTACGTGGTCAAGCCCTTCAGCCCCCAGGAACTGGTGAGCCGCGTCCGCGCGGTGCTGCGGCGGACGCGGGGGGCCGGTGCGGAGCCGCCCGGCGCGGCCCAGCCCCTTCAATTCGACGACCTGCGCATCGACCCGCTGGCCAGAACCGTCACCGCCGGCATGGGGGAGTTGATCCTGACGCCCAAGGAGTTCGATCTCCTCTGGCTGCTGGCCAGCCACCCGCGCCAGGTCTTCAACCGGGACCAACTTCTGGAGAAGGTCTGGGGCGAAAGCCAATATCGCGATCCCAGCACGGTGACGGTCCACATTCGTCGCCTGCGAGAAAAAATCGAGCCCGATCCGGCCAATCCGGCCCACAT
>CAYZLP010000207.1:2372-7792 GCA_964478635.1 uncultured Caldilineaceae bacterium | reverse complement strand
GTCGATGGCGCTGGTTGAATCATCCAGCACCAGAATGGCGGGATCGGTTAGAAATGCCCGGGCCAGGGCCAGGCGCTGGCGCTGCCCGCCCGACAGCTTGACGCCGCGCTCGCCCACGACAGTCTCGTAACCATCGGGAAAACCGGTGATGAAGTCGTGGGCTTGGGCCGCCCGGGCTGCCGCTTCGATCTCGCTCTGGGTGGCGTCCGGTTTGCCGAAGGCGATGTTCTGCGCGATCGTCCGGCTGAAGAGAAAGATGTCCTGCTCGATAATCGAAATCTGCCGGCGCAGGGCAGCCAGATCCCACTCGCGCACGTCCACACCGTCAATCAGCACTTGCCCCCGCTCCACATCGTAGATACGGTTGATCAATTTGGCCGCCGTGCTCTTTCCGGAGCCGGTCTGACCGACCAGGGCGATTGTCTGCCCCGGCTCTACAGTGAACGAAACATTGTGGAGGGCAGGGCGGGATGCGGCTGTTCCAACATTATGAAAATCCGGCGTGTCTTCTTCCCCCATTAGATCGTCAACATAATAACGAAAGGTGACATCGTCAAACGTGATGGCCCCGCGCATGGGGGCATCATAGCCGCCTTCATTTTGATCGAGTGCGGTCTCGGCCTGGATCAGGGCCAGAATGCGCCGGGCGCTGGAGAGGCCGGATGAGACCTGCGCGTAGGCAAAGAGCGACACAAAGACGGGAAAGCCGAAGAGCGAAATGAGGCCCATATAGGCAACTACGTCACCAACCGAGATTAACTGCTCTCCGTAGAGACGCAGGGCATGCCAAAACGCAAAGCCCTGGGCCAAGCCCAAGAGCAGCAGGGGCAGAAAGCGGGCTTCCACCCGTCCCTGAGCGACGTAGGCATCGCGAAAGCGCCCGGCGTTTTCCTGAAAGCGAACGATCTCTGCATCTTCCTGAGCCGCACCCTTGACGGTTTCAATACCCTCAATCGATTCGGCCAGTCCGGCGTTCAGATTACCGAAAGCTGCCCGCACCTCTTCCGTGGCGGGTCGCAGATCGCGCAAATAGGCGCGCATGGCCACAACATAGGTGATGGCAAAGAGGAGCGGCGTCAGAATCAGGGCGGGATGGATGGTTGGCGCCACGATGAGGGGCATGATCAGGAAATTGGCTGATCCCAATACCAGATTTAGGCCCGGCGCCACCATCAGCGCCAGTTCCCGCACATCGTTCGTGGCCCGGGCCATGATATCGCCCGTGGGGTGCAGATCGTGAAAGGCCATGCTCTTGCCGAGCAACGAGGCATAAAGCTCCTGGCGTGCATCGCGTTCCAGCCGCTGGCCCAGGACTTCACTGCCGAAATTTCGACCGAACTGCGTGCCGGCGCGGATGGCCTGGGAGAGCAAGAGCAGCAGGGATGCCGACAGCAGCAAACTCAGGTTCGGCGTATCACTGACGATCGCGTCAAACGCGGCGCCGGTAAAAAGGGGCAAGGCTGCCGCGAGACCGGCATTGGCAGCAGCTCCGGCAACGATGACCAGAATGATCAGCTTGTTGCGCGACAGGTGCGAGCCGATCCACCGCGTCGGGCTGCGCAGGTCCGTCGTCCAGCTATGGCTAACGGTAAATTCACTCTTGGCCATCAGATAAATGCCTCAGGCACGGGGCCGCAATGTCGTTGCGGCCATGGACAAAAACACAAAAAATGGGCAGATTCACGTTGACGGAAAGATGGCAAATCAACTGACCTATGCTACAATTTACGCTGTTTCGCGTGCAGTGGAACTGATTCCACAAACGGACAACACGCGATACCTTTACAGATAGCCTGGCAGTCGTATCTCCGCGGAGCCCATGGCCACAAATGCGGCTTGGCAAGAATGGCGCTCCATACGACAGCCGGATGGCCGGGATTCATTCGCCATTATTCACAACACACGGGTAGGAAGGCAAACCAGTGCCGCCTGAGTCTTCCGGTCGTTCCGATCAAGAGTTTCTCCAACTCCTGAGGGCGGGCGACGAAATAGCCTGGACGCAGTTTACCCAGGAACAAAGCCAGCGTCTGTACAGCTATCTTCACTACAACCTGCCGAGTCAGCAAGATCGGGAGGATGTTTTGATGGAAACGATGGCTGCGTGTGTCCGCGCGCTGCAGACCTTTGACGGCAAATCGGCCACCCTTTCCACCTTTGTCTATTCGATTGCCCAACGGAAAGTCGCCGATTTCTGGCGCAAGCACAAGAAAACCCGGGAACTACCGGAGGTGCTCCCGGGACGCGGCATGTCGAATAAACGGCTTGTCCTGGAAGAAGCGCTGGAACAACTGCCCGACAATTATCGGCAGGCGATCCTGTTGCGCTATCACGTGGGATTTAGTGTAACCGAACTGGCCGACAGCATGGGGCTCACCTACAAGGCGGCGGAATCCCTACTGAGCCGCTCCCGGCGGGCGTTGAGCAACCTGCTCGGCGATGACTTCGGTGAGTAGGTTGGCCGATCCCCCGGATATTTTCCCGACCTTCCCGCTATACGGCCGGGTCGGCCTCTTCAGCTGCCCCGCGCTCTTCCAGTAGTTCCAGCGGCACGAAACCCTGATACACATTCTGTAACACATAGCCCTCAGGAACCTGGAGCAATTCTTGGGTCAGCTGCAGGAGCTCTTCCAGTTCTCGCTGGGCGCGCAGCAGCGCTTCGTTTTTGGCCAATAGGCGCCGCTGGAGGGGCTCAGGGATCTGAATGATGGGACGTGTCATGGGGTTATTCGTCGGTATCCAGGGCGGTGATGGCCGGCGGATTCTCATTCACGGCCACCGACTGAGTGCCCAGGGGCGTCTGATCGTCGGCCTCATAGACGATGAGCGTACGGCCGTCCAGAGCGACCCGGTTCACCTGCTTGGCCACGGCGCCCAAGAGCGAACGGAACTGCTTTGCGTCTCCGGAATCGGCTGCCGCCGCCGCGGCGAAGTCGCGCCGCAAGACGTGATCGGCAATCCGGTCATAGGCATCTGCGGAGAGCGCGAAGCCGGCCTCGCTGAGGGCCGCCACAATTTGCGCCACATCACTCTCTGACAGCTTGACGGGAATGCCTGCAGTAACCTGATGGATGTCGCGCCACTCGTAGGTTGACTCCGCGTTGGCGCGCAGGACAAGGGGGCCTTCCGTGTCGGTTTCGGCGGACGTGAGCGTCACGGCATACCAACCGCCGCCGATACTGGCGGCTGCACCGGCCACTTGGGCGAAGGGAGCGCCGTTTTTGGAGATCTCCACGCGTGGCGTCAGATCCGGCGCGCCGCTGACGGCGTCGTCTTCCCGAACCAACAGGAATACAATGGTGGGTGAAGTACCTTGGGCGATGAGCATGGCAATATGATTCCTTTCTGGACCTACCGAACAATCTTGAGCGTACCGTTATCGTTCCAAACGGCGCCTGCCGGTAAGCCGGCGGGCTGGGAAGGCAGGTTGCGTAGCTGAAAGACACGCGCGGCAGATCCGCTGCCCTTGAATTCGAAATTTCCATTCACCGTCAAATCCGCCTCTGCCTCAATCGAATCCGCCTTCAGGTGAATAATGGACGCCGCAGCCTCTATCCGGCGCGAACCGGTATTGTAGCGGATTAGATTCAGATAGACATCGGGCTTGCCGCCGTTGACCTCGGCAACGCCCAGGCGGAGCGTGCCGTGTACCGCCGGCGCACGCTGGCTGTAATATGCGAGCAGATCAAACTGCTGGACGTTGTCGGCCGTCTGATAAGCATTCAACAGCGCGGCCCGACCGATCCCCAATACTTTGACGCTGTTGTTTTCGCCCGGCAACAGCCGCATGGTAATGCCGGCACGATCGATCAGAATGTTCTCGTTGTCCCCGACGACAAAGGCGCCGTCATCCAGCGCCCGCATGGGCCCGCTTACCGTCGTCTCGCCCTGCAAAGCAGCTCCCGCCGCGAAGGTCGCCTTCTGGTTGTGGAACGCCGGTACGTTCAGCGTGACCTGGTTCTCCGTGGTATCGTACACAAAACCGGTGGTTGCGTCGCTCGCCAGATCCGGACCGAAGCGCGCGCTGCCGTCATTGCCGATCCGGACCGTCGCCCGCTCGCCGCTGCGCAATTCGATATCCTGATCGAGGGTCAATCCGTTGTCGAGCGTCAAGCTGCGGGCATGGAGGGATCGGGTTGCGGGATCATAGTGCACGTCAGTTTCGTCGGACAACGCGACGTTCGGGCCGATGCGTAGCGCACCGGACGGTTCGACGAGTGCCGTTGTCACGTCGCCATTCTTCACTCGAAGACCGCCGCGCAGTTCGGCCGCAGCACCCACGACCAGCTCGCCGTTAACTGTCGTGAGGGCCTGGAGTGCCAGCGTGCCGGCAGTTGCATCCAGAGCAAAACGCACTCCGTCCCCTGCGTCACCGGTGACATCGGCGCCCAGCCGTACATCACCATTCCGTCCGAAACGCGCGGTCACGACATCGTCATGCCCTAGTTCGAGCTGGCTCAGACCCGTCACGGCGCCGTCCAGTTGCAGTGCGCCGGCCACCTGCAGCACCCGGCCGGCAGGGTCGTAGCGGACATCCGCGCCGCCCGCTTCGGCGATGTTGGGACCCAGGGCAAATTCGCCCGAGGGCGCAATACGCGCCGTCGTCGACGCGCCGTTGCGCATCAGCAGATCATTGTGGGTCTCCAAAACGCCCCGCAGTTGGCTGGTAACGCGGACGTCGAGGGATTCGGTGGCCGGCGAGTAGACGAAGGCCGTCGTCTCGTCCTGATCCACATTAACACCCAACCTGAGGCCGCCGTCGGCATCTACGCGCACGGTGGTGCGCTGGCCGTCGCGCAGTACGATCCCCCCTTTGCTCAGGCGCAGCCCCAACTCACTCACCGTCACGTAAGGCGTTGCGGGATCAGCCAGGTTCTGACCCACGGCCAGACCGGCCCCTGCATCCCCGGCCACGGCCAGTTCATCCAGGCGACCCAGGCGGGATTGGGCGACCTGGCCGTCCCACGGCGCATCACCGGTGACGAGCAGATCCACGTGGGGTTCATCGTCGCCCGAGCCATTCAGTAGAAGCAGGCGGTTGCCGGGCGGGCCATAGCTGACCAGGCGGGTTCCGGCCGGGAGTTGACAGGCAGGACCGCTAACCTGGTCGACGTCGTAGGCAAAATGCGTCCCCTGGTCACGCGTGGCGGTGACACGCAACCAGGCATCAACCATGGTCAAACTGGGAATGGCGCCGACGCTCCAGAATTCTGCGGCAATGCGCACGCCCGAGTCACCCGCTGCGCTCTGCAGATAGGCGGGCGCGTAGACCCGCAAGATGTCGCCCTGGTCAAAGCGCGCCTGGTGTCCTTCCGGCGGATCGATCACTTCAATAACGGCCGATCCGCCAGCAAGCAGAGCTGCGCTCCGGAGCGTGGCCCCAGGCGCGATCAGATAGGCGCCGGCGCCAAGAGCGTACGGAG
>CAYZLP010000207.1:0-2362 GCA_964478635.1 uncultured Caldilineaceae bacterium | reverse complement strand
CTCGAGAGCCCGATCCAGATCTCCGCCACCCAGGATCTTGACCGGCGCCTGGGCGGAAGAAAGAAGCGCTTGAGACATGTTATACCTCATGGGAGTACACGGTCAGACCGCGGTGATATGTTCTTGAAATTATCGTCAATTATAACAGGTCCAGATCCCGTATGCAATCCGCCAGTTTTCTTCGACAGCCGCGGCTGTTGGCCGATTGCTCCCCACGCGTGCTACACTGTAATCCCAGTTCAAGAAGCAGCCGACCGCGGCGGCGGTACGGCCGGGTGAAGCAGACTGACAATCGAATGGAGCGAGCATGACCAAGTACATTTTTGTCACGGGCGGCGTGCTTTCGGGACTGGGCAAGGGCGTCACGGTGGCGTCGGTAGGCAGCATCCTGAAAGCCAGGGGCATCAGCGTCACGACCATGAAGTTGGATCCGTACCTCAATGTGGATCCGGGCACGATGTCACCCTATCAGCACGGCGAGGTCTTCGTGACTGAAGACGGCGCCGAAACAGACCTCGATCTTGGCCACTACGAACGCTTCGTGGACGAGAACCTCTCTCGACTCAGCAACGTCACCAGCGGACAGATTTACAACTACGTCATCGAGCAAGAGCGGCGGGGCGATTACTTAGGCGGCACGATTCAGGTCATTCCGCACGTTACCAACGAAATCAAGCGGCGCATCGGACTCGTGGCCCGCTCGACCAGCGCCGACGTGGTCCTGGCCGAGATCGGCGGCACCGTAGGCGACATCGAAGGCCTGCCCTTTTTGGAAGCGATTCGCCAGATGCGCAAGGATGTCGGGCGCAACAACACCCTCTACATTCACGTGACTTGGCTTCCCTATCTGGCCGCCAGCAAAGAGCTCAAGACCAAACCGACCCAGCACAGCGTGCGTGAGCTACGCGGCATCGGCATCCAGCCGGACGTCATCGCCCTGCGCAGCGATTATCCTGTGGAGGAAGACGTTCTGGGCAAGATCGCGCTCTTCTGTGACGTGGAACAAGATGCGGTCATTCCGCTGGTGACGGCTGACACCATCTATGCCGTACCCACGAGCCTGGAAGACGCGGGGCTCGGCACGTGGATTGCCGATCACCTGGAACTGGATCTGCGCCGTGAACCTGAGGAGGGTCTGGCAGATTGGCGCCATTTCGTGGCCGAGATCCGGCGGGAAAAGCCGGTGTTGACCGTGGCGCTCGTCGGCAAATATGTGGAGTTGGAGGACGCCTATCTGAGCGTCAAAGAGTCGCTGCTTCACGCCGGATTGGCGGCCGGCGTCGATGTGGAGATCCGCTGGGTCAGCTCCGAGGATATGGAACGAGGACGCGCGCAGGATTTGCTGAACGACGTGGACGGTATCGTCGTGCCGGGGGGGTTCGGCTACCGCGGGATTGAAGGCAAAGTCGTTGCGGCCCGCTTCGCGCGTGAGCACAACATACCCTACCTGGGACTTTGCCTGGGCATGCAGGTATTGAGCATCGAATTCGCGCGTCACGTTTTCGACAGCGACGAGCCGAACAGCACCGAATTCGATATCGCGACGGAGTATCCGGTCATCGATCTCATGCCGGATCAGCGGGACATCGCGGATATGGGCGGCACCATGCGCCTGGGTATCTACCCCTGCCAGCTTGCACCGGGATCGCGGGCGGCGGCGGCCTATGCCGCACTCGGTTATGGGACAGTCATCAACGAACGCCACCGCCACCGCTTCGAATTCAACAATCATTATCGCCAGCAGATGCAAGAGGCCGGCATGGACTTCAGCGGGCTTTCACCTGACGGACGTCTGGTGGAAATCGTTGAGCTGCGCGACCATCCCTACATGGTTGGCAGCCAGTTCCATCCCGAATTCAAGAGCCGTCCCAACAAGCCCCACCCGCTCTTCTTCGGCTTCGTCAACGCCGCCATTGCCCATCGCAACGCAAAGCCCATCCACGCCGAAACCGCAAGTGACTTGGTTGCGTCCGAACGTCAAGAAGGCAGCCAGCAATAGGCCGCGGGTATCTGTACAGCCTGGCCGCAATAGTACGCGAATTAAGCGGATCGGGCGGATCCCCGCGGATCAAGCTGGATGAGAATCTGCGTGAGTTCAGTCGAACGATTGACTGAACTCACGCCACAGTCTCACGCCGCAGCCCACGTTCTTTCTGGTCGGGTAGCTGAATGGTTACGGCCGCGGATCTTGCGAGTGCTCTAATAACCAGAATGACAATAAGCAACCCGACAAACTCCTAGTTTCGCCGTGAACTCAGTCGAACGATCGGATGGATCAGGGCGGATCTTCGAACCGGATTTATCTACCCGAATCCGTCTAATTCACGGTCAATCGCAGTCGAAATTCCTTGGCAGACTGGCC
>CAYZLP010000206.1:0-7808 GCA_964478635.1 uncultured Caldilineaceae bacterium | reverse complement strand
AGGGCAGCACCAGGTAGATGCCCCACATCAGGTTGATGATGGCCAGCCAGTGACGGGCAAACCAGACCACCACGCTGCTGGTCGTCTGATTGATCTTTTCATTCGTCTCTGCGTGCGTCATCGTCCATTACTCGGCGAATTCACGAAAGGTCGGTCCCCACACCGCAACGGGCTGCGCGGTCATCTGCTATACGGCCGTCTCTTGGTTCTCGTCGCGGGCGTTGAGCAATGCCCGACGTATGGCAAGATAGTCATGGGGCGGATAGAGCAGCGGGCCGTCTTCGATATCCAACACGGGGATCAGATAGCGATAGCGGTCCCAGGTTTCAGGATCGGCCTCAATGTTCCGCTCTTCCACCACAAAGCCAATCTCCTGCTGGAGCGCCAAAAGATCGGCCTTCAGGTCGTCGCACAGGGGGCAATCTTTTTTGCGATAGAGGCGGACCTGCATGCTAGCGGCTGCCGCTCACGGCTGCGCCGCTCAGGTAGCCAATATAGGCCGGTACTAGGGGCAGCACACAGGGGCTGATGAAGCTAATGATGCCGGCGGTAAAGGCCAGCGGAATGGCACTGCCCAGGTTGACGTTGAAGATATCGATCGTGGCGCCGGTTTCACCCACCAGCGTGTCCTCCAATAGGAAGACGAGTTCGTTCAGGTTGCTGAAGCGGGTCGTCAGGGTTGCCAGGCTGTCCGTCCAGAGCAGGGCGGCCACGCTCAGCAGAAAAACGCCGCTGACCAGGCCGATAACGTTCGAGTAGCGGTTGAGCTTGCGCAGCAGTTTCGTCGTACTGCTGAAGGCGGCCCCTGTGATCAGGAAGGGAATGCCCAGACCGATACTGTAGACGCCCAACAGCAGGGCGCCGGTGGCTGCCGTGGCGCTGTCGCCGGCGAGGAAGAGAATGCTGGCCAGGATCGGTCCGATGCAGGGCGCCCAGCCGGCGCTGAAGCTCATGCCCAGCAGCACGCTGCTCATGTAGCCGTAGCTGCGGTTGACCTCGTGCATCTCCACCACGCGCCGCTCGCTGTACATGAGGCCGTTGAAGAAATTGAGCACGCTGACCAGCGCTTCTGCCGCCGGGTTGGCGTTCAGATCGGTGGTGCTGCTGATTTTGTCAACGAGCCAGCGAAAGACGCCCATGGTGGAAAGGGCGAAGATGACGAGTAGGATGGCGCCGAAGCGCTGCAGGTAGATCAAGTATTGATTGAGGCTGCGGCCCAACAGACCCGCCGCCGACCCGAAAAGCGTAAACACAATGGTAAACCCGGCCACAAAGGCCAGGGCGTGCATGAAGACCTGCAGCCGCGATATTCCTTGCGTCTGTGCAGGCTTGGAAAGGGTCTGAACTTGTTGGGTCGTGCTTTCTTCGGCAGCACTTGTCCGCTCTACAATCTGAGCCATTTTTTTCGAACCTTTTTACGTAGTCGGCCGAGCACACCGATCGGCTATTACCATTGTAGCACATCTGCTACTCCAGTAAATCCCGACGGAAATGAACCTACAGTATCCATCAGAAGTAGGCGTGCCGAATTTCCGCCTCGGTATTTACGCCATAATAGACTAGCCGTCGACCGATGGCTCGGCTGTAACCACACCTACGTCGAAGAATGGCAATCAAGGCTACCGTTGGCTTTGCTGGGCCTCTGCCAGGTTCTCCAACTCGACCGCAATGCGGCTCTGGCGGCGGCCGATGTAGACGACGTAGAGTCCGACCACCAGCCAGACGATGACAAATGCAGCGGCAAGATAGACCATTAGTAGATGTCCTCCCTCAGTTCTTCCAGGGCATCCTCCTGGCGCAGCTGCCGCCAGCGCATGATCATGAGGGCGCTGAACAGCAGGCAGAAGGCGATGGTGGCGATAAGTAACGTCTGTGTCATGCTCGGACCGATGGAGAAGCCGCCCTGCGCGTCGGCGTTTTCGCCGTCAAAGACAACCGGGTGGATGGAGCGAAACCAGCGGGCGCTGTAATAGGTCAACGGAATGCTGAGAAAAGCAAAGAGCGCGTAGATGCTGCCGAACAGGGCCCGGGTGCGTCGGTTGTCGATGCCGTTGCGGAAAAGGATATAGGCGATATAGATTAGCACCGTAATGGTGGAAGCGGTGAGGCGCGGATCCCATGTCCAGTAAGTGTTCCAGGTCGGTTTAGCCCAAATGGCGCCGGTGGTAATGGTCCCCATTCCAATGACGATGCCGACTTCAATGCTGGCTTGGGTGACGCGATCCCAGTCCAGATCGCGCGTAATCAAGTAGACGACGCTGCCCACGATGGACATGAGGAAGGCCACCAGCGCGCCGATATTGCAGCCCATGTGAACATAGAAAATGCGCTGGGCGAACTGTTCGTCACCAGCAAGATTGAGGGCCGGCTTCGCATAGACCAACGACGCCCACATGAGTGCGGCCATGGCGATAGCCGTGGCGATATTCAAAATCAATTGGAGCGTATCCCAGGCGCCGCCCTTTGCCGGCGGCCGTCCTGCTGCAACTGTAGCCATATGCGCTCATCCTACCTTTCACTCTGACAATGTATGCAAGCCCAATCAACGCAACACAATTGTGTAAAATTCTGATTAACCCAGTTCAATGGTCTGTTCGGTTGATATTTGTCATTCTGGTTAACAGAGCACTTAGCCATAGCCTAGCCTTTCGCTTTGCCTCCAGCTCACCCCTCCTGCCAGATCAAATCAAAGACCAGAAAAGCGATCGTGACGAAAATTAAATCATAGGCGCCCAAAATCGCCAACCAGTGGCGGAAATCGGCCAGCTCTCGTCCGTCCAGCACGGCGCCGGTCAGGGCCACGCCGGCCATGAAAATCGGGACCATCAAGGGCAGCAGCATGATGGGCAACATTGTCTCCCGGGCCCGGGCGCTCGCCGTCAAGGCGGCAAAGAGGGTGCCGACGCTCACGTAGCCCACCGTTCCCAGCAGCAGCGCCGTCACGATCCAGAGACGCATGAGGTTAACGTCAAAGATGATCAGCATGACGGGCAGGAGGATCAGTTCCATGGCAAACATGAAGATGAGGCCGGAGAGCACTTTCCCGAAGTAAATGGAGCTGCGGTCGACCGGTGCCAGCAACAGCGCCGGCAGGCTGCCGCGGTCCACTTCGGCGCCGAAGCTCCGATTCAGGCCCAGGACGCCGGCAAAGAGCACGACAACCCACAGGACACCCGGAACGACCATTTCCGGTCGGGGAACACGCAAATCGAAGGCCATCCCGAAGATGAGCACGGCCAGCACGCCAAAGACGGTCATGGTGCTGAAGACCTCTTTGGCGCGCCACTCGCTCTGGATCTCTTTGCGCGTGATGGCCGAAACCTTGGCCAGGTAGCCGCGCAGACCCCCGCCGGTGCGCATGGTTGCAGGGGCCGAAGTCCGCTTCGTTTCTTCCATCTCCCGGCTGATTGATTGCATCAGCTGCGGATTGCCTCCCGGTAGAGTGTCTGTAAATCGTCCCCCGACATGCCGGACGTCGCGCCCGAATAGCCGATCTTGCCATCGATCAGCAGACAAACCCGATCCGACCAGTCCCGGGCGCGATTGAGATTGTGAGTCGTGAGCAAAACCGCACGGTTGGTTGCGCCCAACCGCCGGATCAGGCCATGGAGCAGGTCGGCGCTCTCTTGGTCCAGCCCGGTGTCGGGCTCATCCAGGAGCAGTACCGGCGGATCGTGCAGAATGGCCCGGGCGATGGCCAGGCGCTGGGTCATGCCGCGGCTATAGGTGCGCACCAGATCGCGCCGCCGGGGCCACAGGTCGACAGCTTCCAGCACCCACTCAATCCGTGCGGCGGGATCCTGCAGATCGTAGAGCCGGGCAAAGAAGGTCAGATTCTCTTCCGCACTCAGGTTGTCGTAGAGGAGGGGCGTATGGCTGACCAAGCCGATGTAGCGCCGCAATTCGTGACCGCCGGCGGCAAAGGTAACTCCGCCCAGCAGGACGTCGCCCCGGTCCGGCTTGCTCAGTCCGCTGACAATGCGCATGAGGGTCGTCTTGCCCGCGCCGTTCGCGCCGAGCAGGGCGACGACTTCGCCGCCGTCCACGGCGAGATCGACCCCGCGCAGAACCGGCTTGCGGTCGAACCGCTTGGTGGCTCCCCGAACCTCGATCAGGCTGCCGTCCGCCATGGGCCTATCCGCTTGTCTCCTGAAGAGTGGTCAACTCCCGGGCCGTCTCGAGCAGACGACCCTTGAGTTGGGCGCGTTGCCGGGCCCAGGTCGCGTCGTCCAACTCCCCTTTGGCGTGCCGGTCGTCCAGTTCGGCGATCTGGCGGACAAGTTCGTCCCGCTCGTCCGCGAGCATGGCCGTCGGCGATGCGGCCTTGCCCATGTAGAGCACCAGCATGACGCCCATGGCTAGGGCGGCCAGCGCGCCGATCGCAATTGGCACCCAGGGTTCGAGGGGCGCCGTTGAAGCCGTCGGCATGCCTGCGGCCTCGGCGCTCTCTTCGTCTGCCAGCAGGCGGGGATCGAAGGTGTCGGCCGTCAGAAGACCGGCCAGATCGGCCGTGACGATCGTTTCGGCGGGCAAAGCTTCGCCATTCCACAATTGGAATTCGACGCCTTCCAGCGTGTCATTGCTGACGTAGGTGAGAGGCTCGGCTTCAACGGTCAGGTCGGGCAGATCGGCTACCAGCAGATTTAGACTGTCGACCGGGTATCCCCAGCGCTGGGCGATGGAGATGCTGTCGCTGTCGTAGGGCAGACGATAGGAGACGAAGACTTGACGGCTCTCCTCACCCGGCGGGACGGAAGCCGTGTCCCAGACTACGTCACCGACCCGCAGGTAGCGGCCGCCCACCACCCCGTCCTGAAACTGGAGGTCGATGGCTTCGGGCGGCACAGGAATGGCCAAGGTTACCGGGCGATCGGCCCCTTCAATGGTCTTGCCGCTGTAGGTGGAGTCACTGCGATTGCTGTAGACCATGATAACGCCGGCCAAGAGTTCACCCGGCTGATGATCGAGAATCCAGTTGGCGCGGCTCACGATCAGGCCGCTATCGTCATCGCTGAACTCGTAGACATTCAGCGTCAACTCCTGGATCGGGGTTTCAGGACTCAGGCGCAAGAACTCGCTGGTATAGCCGACGTCGGCGTAGTCCGCCTCGACAATGTAAGCGATTTCGGGATCCGTGGAGAGCCCCTCAAAGCGAAAGCTGCCGTCGGCTGCGCTGGTGGTGGTGGCACTCACGACCTGGCTGAAGTTCAGAAAACCGAAGAGGGTCATGGGCACGTCGCTCGGCTCGCCGCCGTCCGGCGTGCCCTGGACCAGCGTACCCTGGATGGCGCCTTCTCCCTCTTCATAGGGCAATTCCCACGGCGGGACGTAGGTAAAGGTCCGCATGTAGTCGATCACATCGCGCCGCTCGCCGCTGCTCCACTCGTTGCCGATCTCGGCATGGGCGTCGTTCCACGTCTGGGAGAGATCCGCATTGCTGACGCGGATCAGTGCAGCCTGATCGGAAAGATCGGGGATATCGCCTTCGGCATCCGGTCCGTCGCCCCGGCCGTCGTCACCGTGGCAGCTTGCGCAACTCTGCGCATAGAGCGTTTCGCCGCCGGCGACCGCGGTCGCGTCCGTGTGCAAACTCATGGCATAGTAGGCAACCTGCCAGATTTCCGCATCGCTGAGTTGATTCCGCCATGGGGGCATCAAGTTCTGCATGCGCCCGAATTTGATAGTGTGGAAATACTCAGCCGGTGAAGGGGTCCAGGTCGTCTCCGGATCGGCGAAAGGGGGAGGCGGCGCCGGCAATTCGGCGACTGTCGGGCCATCACTGTTGCCCTCGGCTCCATGACAGGGCGCGCAATTTTGCGCATAACTCGTCTCGGCCAATGCGGCGATAGGCGGGTTTGCAGGAACGGGGACGCTATCAGGATCGAAGGGTGGCGTCTGTTGAGCAAGCGCCGGCCGCCAAAGGGCGACGAAGAACAGGAGGAAAAGCAACGCAACCGGTATAAGCCGGCGCTCTAGGGCCAAGGCCATGGTAATACGCGTCTCATTTCTAATGGCAGGAGAGAACTGTTACAGCGAATGGAGAAAACAAAGCGCAGATTCCACGGATTGGGGAGATGCTCCCGGATACTTTCTGCACACTATCCGCGGCAATCTGCCCGATCCGTCAAATCCGCGTTCTATCCTTACCGGCTCGCCTCGACGAAAATCTCTTCCGGTTCCTCTTCGTAGCGACTCGGGCACTTGAGCAGCAGCGTGTCCGCCTGGAAACTGCCGTCGGCCAGCAGTTCCCCCTCTACGATGGCCGAAGCCGCTCGCTGGAAGTTATCGGGCCGCGGGCCATAAAAGACGATAGGAAGCTGATCGCCGTTTTCATCGGCGATGGAGAAACGCAGCGTGATTTCCTCTGCGTTCCAATCTTCTGTACCCTCTACAACGCTGCCGTTTACCCGCACCCGTTCACCCATGATTTGCGCCTGCTCGGTCCGCAGTTCGCTCACGGTCATGTAGTAGGCGCCGGTTGTAGTCGTTGCCTGGAACATTTGAAAGCCCAGAAAGGCGACGAATGCCACCAATAGGAGTCCGCCGGCGAAAAAGCGCGGATTGAGTCCGACACGCTTCTCCTCACCCAACTGGGCTGGAATCACATTAGGATGGTTGATTTCTTGAGTCATGGCCGAATATCATTCTCCAATCATTCGTCTGCGCGACGCGCATCTTCAATATCATCAAAATCTTCTTCATTCCACTCAACATCCGTCTCAAGAATGGAGCGGGCTTTTTCCGCCAAAGGCCCCGGCACCAGCACATCGGTTGCCGCCAGATTGCCGGTTGTCAGTCCATAGATTTGACCGACAGCCTCGCCGCGAATGATGGCCGGGATGCCTTCACTCTCCAGCCGGCCCTTGACAATCTGGGCTTCCAGCAAGTTCGCAGCTTCCCAGACTACCTCTGGCTCCTGGTCGCCCCTGCCGCCGGTGGTGGCGGAACTATTTTCGTCCGTCCTGTCCTCATCTTCTTGAGACTGGTACGGTTTCCTAAAAATGTTTCCGAAGCTATCTGTACTGCTACTCATCGGCGTATATGGTCGAAGCGTTCCTAAAACAATCACTCATCAGCAATCTGTAATCTACGAACTCTCATCAGCGATCTGCGAAAACGGCTGAAAGATACCCATAGTATCGCGCGGAAATGGCTGAATGTCGAGTACTGCCGTCAAATTCAATGGTCCGTAGATGTGGGGAAAGAGATGGCCGTCGGCCAATTCCCACCGGATTGGCGCCGAAACCCGCGCTTCATCGACTACCAGGACGACAAAATCACCGGGCTCGTTCCGGTAGAAGCGATTCGCGACCGTTACCAGAAGGCCGGGATCGCCCGTGCAGTGAATAAACCCTTCCGTCGCGAGCGTCGCAGCAGCATAGGCATCATCTTGGGCATGTTCGAGCCAGGTCGTAGCAGGCAACATGTGATAGATCACTCCCACTGCGCACCTTCACCCACAAATGGATTGGTGGCTCGCTCCACGCCGATGCGCGTGGCCGGCCCGTGACCCGGGTAGACAACATAGTCATCATCTAGGGTGAAGAGCTGCTCCCGAATGCTGTCCAGCAGAGTGGGACCATCCGCTCCCGGCAAATCATAGCGGCCGATACTGCCCAGAAAGAGGGTGTCACCGCCGAATATTTGCTTGCCGGCATGATGAACGAAGACCACATGGCCCGGCGCATGGCCGGGTGTAAAGCGTACCTCAAGCCGTTCGTTCCCTACCTCGATGATCTGCCCGTGTTCCAGAAACGCGTCGGGTTCGTCGATTGGCTCGACATCGGCATCCAGCATCAGGCGCGCCA
>CAYZLP010000205.1:0-7846 GCA_964478635.1 uncultured Caldilineaceae bacterium | reverse complement strand
ACCCGGGCAATGACGGCCGGTTCATCATTGGCCAGGGCCAGACGAATCGCATCCGGCGTCAACGTGCTTAGGGTAGAGAGGGCAACTTTTGGGCCAACGCCGCTCACCGTCAGGAGGAGTTCGAATAGCTCCAGTTCTTCTTCTTCCAAGAAGCCGAATAGGGTCAACGCGTCTTCCCGCACCTGCAGGTAGGTATGTAGCGCAACCGTCTGGCTGACCTGGGTCTGGGCCAGAGCAGGCTCGGTTGTGAGAACCTTGTATCCGATACCGCCGCTCCCGCCTCCGACCTCGACGACCAGGAAATCCCGGCCTCGTCCGATTACCGTTCCCCGCAGCGCACGAATCATGGTCGCCTGCTCCTTCATTGCTCAAAGAATGGACTGCCGTGAATGCAGTGTAACCGGAATGGCCCCCATTGCAAACCCCCGCAGCCGGAAGCGGAGATTCTGCACACGAAATCGATCGCGGAGGAAGGGGTCTGAACCAAAGACAGTACGAGATCACAATTTTCGTAGGTCGGGGAAGGATGCCCCCACCTACGAAAGTCATGGTTCCGTTGTGCTTGCGGTTTAGGGCGCCGCCGTTGGCAACTGTGTCACGCCCCGGCACGGCCCGGCGCCACAGCCCGGCGCCCCAGTGGTCACCACGATCCATTGGGCCGTGCCCGGTACGTCTCGTCTAAATGGCAAACAGAGCCTGGAAACGCAACATCGGCGACCATGCCAAATGGTCGCCGATGCACGTTGCCTCTGATAAAGATCACGGGCCATCAAGCAGGCCGTCGGTGTCTGGGGGAGTGTTACTCCACTGTGACCACGATCTGGCCCACGGCGCTGAATTCACCGTCGCTAATCGTATAGGTGAATACGTCGGTACCGCTGAAGTCCACTGCCGCCATATATCGTATGCCATTGCCCTCGATTGTTGCGGTACCGCTGGCAGGCGTGCCCACTTGGACCAGGCGAAGCATGCTGCGGTCATCATCGGTGTCGTTGTCCAAGGCCGGGATGAAAATCGATTCGCTGCCTGCATTCGCCGCGTCGTCACTCGTGACGGGCGGGTCGTTCACCGGCAGCACGGTAACGTCAAAACGTTGTTCCGCCTGACGCTCGCCGTCACTGACAATGACGGTAATGGTTGCCGAACCGTACCGGTTGGGCGCCGGTGCCAACACAAGCGTCCGCTGACCGCCTTCGCCCTGGACTTGTAGAGCAGACGGCGGGAAGAGTTCGCCATTGGATGCCGCTGCGGAGACCTGCAGGAACTGCGCTTCTTGGTCCACGTCATTGACGGTCAGCGGGATCTCGCGGCGTTCATCCTCGTTCATCTCCAAACCGGCAAGCGGCGCCAGGCTGGGCGCATCATTGATATTGGTGATCGCGACCCGGAGGACGCGCTGGCTCTGCGCCGCGCCGTCGCTGACGGTAAGGACCACGTCGGCCGTGCCGTTGGCGTTGGCAGCCGGTGCGATGCGCAGCGTGCGGTCTGCGCCGGCGCCGCCCACCTGCAGGGCGCCTTCCGGCAAGAGGCGACTATCGCTACTCGTGGCCGTCAGCCACAGCCCAGCCGGATCGTTGTCGATGTCACCGATCCGGATCGCGACTTCCCCAACGGTATCCTCCGCAAATGAGGTCGATTCCGGGGCGCTGATCGTCGGGGGATCGTTTGTCGGCGCGACCGTTACGACAAAGGTCGTTTCGCTGACGCTTTGCCCGTCACTTGCCGTTAGAGTAATGCGTACGCTGCCGCTCTGTTCCGGCGCAGGCGCAATGCCCACTGTCCGCATCGGGCCGGCGCCTGCAACGGTTAATCCTGCCGGCGGCAGCAGCGCGGGATTGTCTCCACTTGCCGTAAGCGTCAGCGTATCCACATCCGGATCGGAAAGCGTCACCGACACTTCCAGGGGCTGATCCTCGTTCGTCGTCTGGTCGCCCGGTCCCGTAATGGTCGGCGGATCGTTGACGGGCGTAATGGTCAGGAAAAAGCTCGTTTCTGCCCGTCCGGCGCCGTCGCTTACGCCAATCTTCATTGCGGTGACGCCGTGGCGATTGGGGGCTGGTACAATCCGCACCACACGGGTCTCACCTTGCCCTGTAATGGTCACGCCGCCCGGCGCAAGCAGCGCAGGGGCATCGACCGTTGCCTGGACAACCAGATCGGGCAGATTCGTATCGCTGTCGCCGATTGTCACCGGGATTTCCAGAACCCCATCCTCCATGACGACCTGATCGCTGATGGGGGCGATCGTGGGCGGATCGTTGACCGGCGCTACCGTGACGGGAAACGCAATGCTTGCCTCCGCCTGGCCATCGCGCGCGGTCAGCGTTATCGTGGCCGAACCACTGAGCTGGGCCACGGGTCGTAGAGTCACGCGCCATTCGTTTTCGATCCGGTCAAGGGCAATACCTGCTGGCGGCAGCAGTCCCGGATTGCTGCTTTGGGCCGAGACGGCAATTGCCGCCGGATCGGTATCAATATCGTTGATGACAAGCGTGAACGCGCCCGTGCCGTCTTCGTTTAGCCGCTGTTCGCCGATGGGGCTCAAGATCGGCGGATCGTTGACCGGCGTAACGCTGACGGTGACCGCTGCGGACCGAATTGCCTGACCGTCGGAAATGCGATAGGTGAAGCTGTCGCTGCCGGCAAAATTGGGGTTAGGCTCATAGCGAACGGTACCGTTGCCGTTGTTGATGACGCGGCCATAGCCCGCTTGTGATACGCCGGTCACGACGAGGACATCTTGATCGGCATCATAATCGTTGGTGAGCACCGAGATTGTGACCGGCTGATCTTCCCGGGTAGTAGCATTGTCGGCGATAGCCATGGGCAGTGTGTTCTCCACACCGTCGTCTGTGGGCGTTGCATTTGCGGCAGTTGTCGCCGTGGCAACGGGCGTCGCCGTGTACGTCGGCCCGGGCTGAGCTGTCGGGGTGACCGACGGATTGGCGGTGGGGCTCGCTGTTGGCGGCCGTGTCGCGGTGCGGGTCGCCATGGGAGTCCGTGAAGGCGTGGCGCTGCCGCTGGCCGTCGGCCGCACTGTCGGATTGCCGGCGGCCGTTGTTGGACGCGGCGTGGCTGTGGGCGTGCGCGTGCCCGCTGTCCCGCTTCCCGGATCAGCATCCCGGTCAGAATCGGGTGTATCCGTCGGTCGGTCAGCGTCGTCTGCTACCGGCGTCGGGGTGCGCGTCGGCAGCGTCACGCCGGCGGCCCCCCCTGGGGACGCGGCTTCACCGGCATTCGTTCTCGCGCTATCCGTTGCCGGACCAGACTCCGTCTCGGCCGGCGCGGTTTGACTCTCTTCCTCCGGCATACCGGCTGTCACCGCCGGCAAAGGCGCCTCGACCGACGGCGTGGGCGTCGGCAAGAGCGCCAATTGCTCTGCCCTTTCATCGGGTGTCGTCCCGTTGGAAGCCGGCAATTGATCCGTGGGGGATAGTGGCGGGTCCACTACTTCGACAAATGGCTCGCTACCGCTGCGGGCAATGACCGATTGGCCGGCTGTGACTTCCATGCGTCCGCCATCGGTTTCTATGTAGACTACACCGGAAACGGTCTGGATTGCAGTCTCTTCTACGCTGCGGACGATCACGGAGAATTCTGTTCCCAGAACCGTGGCCCGCATAGCCGTCGTGCGCACTTCATAACGGTCATCGGCGTCCAGAGATTGCAGAATGGTGTGATGGGTGACGCCGGACTCTTGCAGCAGGACGACGTGGGTTTTGTCACCTTCGCCCTGTAATTCAACCAATCGAATGCGGGTAAAGGGTTCCAGCATCGCACGCTGATCGGGGAAGAACTCGATTTCGGCCGCCCCGCTGTTGGCCTGAACGATATCGCCCTCGCCCAACAGACCCTCGTCACCGGCGCCCAGGCTCTCAACCAGGCCCGTCGATCCTCTCTGGATGAGAACATCACCCTGTGCGCTTGTGATGCGCGCCGTTGTGGCCGCGGGTAGGGCGGCCGGGGGAAGCAGTTCTTCGACAGACTGACCGGTGAATGACTCAATGCTCTGGGGCGCCAGCAGGCGGGGCAGCATGAGCACGAAGAGCAGCAGGACGGCCACAGCCGCGCCGGTGAGCGTCAATGATGCCCCGCGGCCGAGTCGAGCAGGCCAATCAGCCAGGGCATTGAGCCATCCCGGTCGCAATCCGCGGGCCTGTCGCCTGCCTTCCGCTGCAGCATCTTTGTGAAAAGTTACGGCGACTTCGGCCAGGACGCGCGCTTCCAGACGCATGGCCAAGTCGGCAGGAATGTGGACCGGGGGCAGATTCGTTTTGAAAAGCTCTTCCAGTTCCTGCTCACTCAAGGGTTTTGACATCGCTTAAACGCTTGCACTTTCCAAGATTTGTCGTAGCTGACGGCGTCCCCGACTCAGGACCGATTCGGTCGCCTTGTACGTTCGCCCGATAATGACGGCGATTTCATCCACGCCGAAGCCAAAATAATAGCGCAGCAAGAGCGCTTCCCGGTAGATTTCCGGCAGGCTGTCCAGCGCTTCCTGCAACTCCATGCCCAGATCGCTCGGCCCATCCACCGTCAGGTCGAAAGGCAGCTGCTGGGTGGGGCGCCGGCGTCGCCAGAAGTCGGCCTTCTTGTTGGCTGCAATCCGATAGATAAAGGTCGAAATTGCAACCTGGCCGTCAAAGTTCTGAATGGCTGTCACCAGCGCAACCAGGGTTTCGCTCAATACATCGGCTGCATGGTCCGCATCGCCCAGCGAATAGCAGAGGAAGCGATAGAGCGGTTGCTCCCACCTTTCCAGCAACTCTTCCCAAGCGCTTTCGTCACCTTGCTTGAGACGGCGTAAAAATTCCGGATCGGTGCCGGGTGAGCCGTTTCTGCTGGCCAATGGTCGACTCCTGCTCACTTAATCGTGACATCCTTCAGCAATCCTTCGACACCGTAAGACGCCCGTCAAGTGTCCGCAGGATATGCGTCGGGGTTTGGTCTGGGTTTGGTCCGGTTGGCAGGGCAGGGAGGGCCAATTTGCGCCTCCCGGCGCTGAATCAGCCGCGTGGTCCCGTCTGCGCGGTCAGTAACCTGGAAGCGACGCTTCCACTGCAGTTAATAATCAGCAACTGGTCGGTGATGATGCAATGGTGAAGGGCTGATTCGCCACGACGGCTTGCTGGGAAGGATGGATGTGATTGCGCCGTCGTGCCTTTGGACGTCTGAGGGTTGTGCCGTCACGCAATGCGTGGGGCAAGAACCGATGTGCGGTCTACCTGAACATGACCGACTTCAGTATAGCAATATCTGTGGCCTGTGCAAAGGTCGCTTAAGTTAGGTGCATTGCGCACAACGGACCGATCGCTTCCCGGAAGAGGTCACAAGAGCGCGAATGAGAGAGCGCGTTCTGACCTCTTCCGGGAAGTTGCACGCGTGCCCCATACTGAAATACATCCAACGTCGAGTACAGGATCGCGCCGGTTTGCGCTATTGCGCCAAGCCGAAAGCGCACTATCTGACTAGTAGGAAGCCCCCGCTCCTACAATCAGATCATCGCAGGGGACGTCGAAGCCGCGGTCCCCTGCGATGATTGAATCAAGACTGCAACCGCTCCTGGACGGCCTACTGTACCCGAATGATGGGTAGCAGCAGCGCATCAATGACGCCGTCGGGATCGATCACGGTTACATTTTTGTCATCGACCTCGTCGGTATCCTGATCGTCGGTCAGAACGGAACCCACCATGTTTTCGGCGGTCACGACAAACTGGTTTTCAACGTTGCCATTGATGGTGCCGAGGATAGTGACGTCAAGGATGACAGCCCGCGTCTGCCCTGCGGGCAGCGTCGGGAAGAGCACCGAAAACTCTCGGTCGGTGGCTGCTTCCACGATTCCTCCCGTGCCGGCCCGAATGCTTGCAGGATCCAGCTCGGTCTGAGCCGAAAGGATTCCGGTAATGCGCACGTTGGCTGCGGCCCGATTGCCCACATTTTCGATGCTCGGGTTGTAGGTCAGCGTACCGCCAATGGAGATCTCCCCGCCGGCCGGCAGCAGATCCCGCATGGGCGCCCGCAGAATGACGATCGCCGTAACCGGCGTTTGGGTGCTATCGTTGGGCGCCAGGGTGTTGGGGTTGTCGCTCTGGACGGGGGGGACGCCGTCGGCAGTCGCCACGGCCTGGTTTGCGACCACCAGCAGGTCGGCCGGCAGGGCATCGGCGATTTTGACCCGGAAAGTGATGATCACGTTTTCGCCGCCGCCCAGTTCGCCGATGGCGACCTCGACCGTATCGTCGCCCGGATTGAGCCCGGAGCGAATCTCACCGCGACTGGCCTGTACCAGATCACCGTCCGGTACGCTGGGCGTCAAGGTCAATACCGACGAAATCGGATCGGTGAGCAGCACATTGTCGGCCGCCGTGCCCTCATTGCGTACCGTGATCGTGTAGTCAATCAGGTCGCCCGGGCCGCTGTCGCCATCCCCGTCGACGTCCGTGATCAGCGCTTGTTTGTCAACCCGCAATACCGGGATGATGGCAACCGTCGTGCGGGTCGGATCGTCGGCCTGGAGCGTGTCCGGATCGTCGGTTACGATTGTGGGCAGTTCGGCGCTTCTGACCCGCCCCTGATTGGCGATCTGGACGGCATCGCTGCTCAGGGGGCTATTGATCTGAACGTTGAACGTAATCGTGACCGTCTCCCCGGCATCGAGCGTGGGGATGCGAACCTCCACGTCCGTGTCGCCGGAGCCGTTGCCCTTGCTGATAATGGCCGACGGGTCCGTGGCGCCCACCGTTCCGGCGATGAGGGTCGTGGCCAGATCGGGCGTATCCTCCAACAGCACGTTGGTGGCCTGCACCTGGCCGCGATTGGTGATGCTGACTTCGTAACGCAGCGTCTCGCCCGGTGAGGGGACGCCGTTGCCATTGGCATCATTGGCCAACTGATCTGATTTGAGGGCCGTCAGAAGCGGCCGCGGTCCCAAGGGGGTCACGGTGGCGTCGCTGACGGACGCCGTATCCGGGTCGTCGGTCTTGACGCTGGGGAAATTCAAGCCGGCAATGGTCCCTTGATTGCTGACATCGACGACGTTGTCCGGCAGCGGGTCGTTGATCTGCACATGGAAGACGATGGTCGCAGCCTCGTCGGCTGCCAGCGTGCCGATCTCGATCTCGACGCTCTGGTCGCCGGCGCCGTTACCGCTGAGAATCGTCCCCTTGTCGGTGACTACGCTATCCGGCACGATGGTGCTGTTGGGATCGGGGGTGTCGCTAAAGTTCATGCCTTCCGCGGCGGTGACGCCGTTGTTGCGCACCACCACCGTATAGACGACCGTATCGCCGGCATCGGTGATGTTGTCATCATCCGAAGGCAGGGGCGTGTCGCGCTTGGTCACGCGCAGCAAGACGGAACGATCGATGGGCGTCGTATCGCTGTCCGTGTTGTTGCTGGGGTTGATATCGTCGCCATTGTTGCCGTCGTCAAGGATAGTAGCGCTGACGTTCACCGCCGTCACGGAGTCCGGGACATTCCGGTCAAGCGTAACGGCGAAGGACTTGCTGCCCGATTCGCCCGAATCGAGTGCGCCGACCGCCAAGACGCAGGTCGTACCGGCTGCGGCGCCATTGCTGCAGCTCCAACCGCTGCTGCTGCCGGCTGCGTTGAAAGTCGTATGGACCGGGACATCCACTTCCAGCCGGACGCCGGTGGCGCCGCCCAGGCCCTGATTGTTATTGGCATATTGAATGGAATAGATGACCGTGTTGCCGGGCCGCACGCTGGCGCCGCCATCGCTAATGCTGCGAATGGTCAAATCCGGTGCGGAAACTGTTACGGAGAACGACGTCGAGCTGTTCTTGTCCGAATCGGATACGACGACGGTCACAGTGGCGATACCC
>CAYZLP010000204.1:0-7865 GCA_964478635.1 uncultured Caldilineaceae bacterium | reverse complement strand
CGTCTCGATGGCTTCCAACACGCCCCGGGCGACTTCGTCGCAGCGGGTGATGCCGCCGAAGATGTTGATCAGCACGGCCTTGACCCGATCGTCCGACAGGATGATGCGCAGCGCGGCAGCCACTTTCTCTGATTTCGCACCGCCGCCGATATCCAGGAAATTGGCCGGCTCGCCGCCGTAGAATTTGACGATGTCCATGGTGGCCATGGCCAGGCCGGCGCCGTTGACCATGCAGCCGATCTCGCCGTCCAAGTGAATATAGCTGAGATCGTGGAGGCGGGCCTCCTCCTCGGACTCATCCTCCGAGTCGGGATCGCGCAGTTCCGCCAGCGCAGGGTGGCGGAAAAGGGCGCTGTCGTCCAGCCCGATTTTGCCGTCCACAGCCAGCAGCTTGCCGTCGCCCGTGATGACCAGCGGGTTGATCTCGGCCAGACTGGCGTCACTCTCGACGTAGGCTTTGTACAGCCCCTTGGCAATCTTGATGAACTCCCGGGTGTGCTCCTTGGGCAGGTTGATGCCCTCGGCCAAGAGGCGGGCCTGGTGGTCACGCAGGCCCAGGAAGGGATGGACGGCCACGGTAATGATCTTCTCGGGCGTCTCGGCCGCGACTTGTTCGATCTCCACGCCGCCTTCGCTCGATGCCATGAGGACGACCCGGCGCTTGGCCCGGTCGAGCACGGCGCCCAGGTAGATCTCCGTCTGAATGTCGGCTGCGGGATCGATCAGCACCTTCTTGACCGTCAGCCCCTTGATGTCCATGCCGAGAATTTCTTCGGCCCGGGCCTCGGCTTCATCAGGCGTCTTGGCCAGCTTGATGCCGCCGGCCTTGCCCCGGCCACCGACCAGCACCTGACTCTTGACCACAACCGGTCCGCCCAGGCGTGCGGCGATGGCCCTGGCCTCGGACGGCGTGGTTGCGACTTCGCCTTCGGGAATCGGAATTCCGTAATTGGCGAAAACGCGCTTGGATTGATATTCGTGTAGATTCAATCTACCCCTCCTTGCCGACATGAATGGCTTTTGGTTGACATAGAGCTAATGCGATTGTGAAGTTGCGTACAGTGGAGTGTCTTGGCGCATTATAGACGTCGCGCAGGGCATTACCCAAATTTCCGGCCAGGATTCGGGCGCCAATGGGAATTTGCTGGAAGATCGATCTTCCGAACGGGGCGTCTCGAGCGGCGCGGTGGAATTACGCGGACGAATCCGCCCGCCTCGCTTTCCGTTTTTTGCCATGATCCGCTATACTCAATGGTTGCTATGGCAACACTGGAGTTTGTCTACTGTCCGAAATGCGCCACACGGCTGGAGCGACAGCGTCGCTACGGGCGGGAGCTGCCTGCGTGTCCCGCATGTGATTTCGTCCATTTTCTGGACCCCAAGGTCGCGGTGATCGCCTTTGTGACCCATGCCGATCGCCTCTTGCTCATTCGCCGGGCCGTGGATCCGGCCAAGGGCAAGTGGGCCCTGCCCGGCGGCTATATGGATGCCGGCGAAATGCCCGAAACCGCGCTGCGCCGGGAACTGCTGGAGGAAGTAGGGCTTGCCATTGAAATTGAGGGGCTCATCGACATCTTTCCCATGGCCGGCCGGGAGGACAAAAGCCCCGGCATTGTACTGGCCTATGCCGCGTCGCCCGGCTCCGGTGCAGCCGCGGCCAATCTGCAGTCCAACGATGACGTGAGCGCAGCCGGCTGGTTCCCCGCGGAGGCGCTTCCGGCCGACATTGCCTTTGATTCAACCCGGCAGCTTCTGCGCCGGTGGCGCGATAACAATCAGATTATTTTGGAGAATGACGACGTATGACCGACGAAACTTCCACGCCTGCTGAGGCCGGCACGACGACCTATATGATTACCGGCGGCGCCGGATTTCTGGGCATCAATATGGTGCGTTACCTGCTGGAACGGGGCCACCGGGTCGTTTCGCTCGATATTGCCGACTTTGACTACCCCGAGCGGGATCAGATCGTCGAGGTAACGGGCGACATCCGCGATCGGGCGACCGTCAACCGGGCCATGGAGGGCGTCGATATCGTCATCCACACGGCCGCAGCCCTGCCCCTCTATAGCCCGGAGGATATCTATTCAACCGACATCGACGGCAGCCGCAACGTTCTGCAGTCGGCCTTTGAGCACGGCGTTGCGCGGATGATCCACATCTCTTCGACGGCGGTCTACGGCATCCCCGATCATCACCCGCTCTACGAGGACGACAAGCTGGATGGCGTCGGACCCTATGGTGAATCCAAGGTGCTGGTGGAGCAAATCTGCCAGGAATACCGGGACAAGGGCATGTGCATCCCCATTATTCGCCCCAAGTCCTTCGTCGGACCCGAGCGACTGGGCGTCTTTGCCCTCCTCTATGACTGGGCCAAGGACGGCAAGAATTTCCCGGTTCTGGGCAGCGGCAACAATCGCTATCAACTGCTCGATGTCGAGGATCTCTGTGACGCCATCTACCTGACGGCCACGCTGCCCAGCGCGAAGGCCAACGATACCTTCAACATCGGCGCCAAGGAATTTACGACCCTGCGGGAGGATTACCAAGCCGTGTTGGATTATGCCGGCTACGGCGCGCACATCGTCTCGCTGCCTGCCTCCCCCGCCATCTGGACCCTGCGCGGGCTCGACAAGCTCAAGCTTTCTCCTCTTTATAAATGGGTCTACGAGACGGTGACGGAAGACTCCTTCGTCTCCATCGAGAAGGCCGAACGCATTCTGGGCTATGCGCCCAAATATTCCAACAAAGAGGCGCTGATTCGCAATTATCAGTGGTATCTGGACAATTTGGCTTCATTCGAGGGGCAGTCGGGCGTATCTCATCGTGTGCCCTGGAAGCAAGGCGCATTGGGCATCGCCAAGAAGTTTTTCTAACCTCGCGCCGGCAATTCTCGTAAACCAGGAATAAAAAAGGCAGAAGCCTGCCCTGCAAAACAGGCTTCTGCTTATTGTTTGTCCAGGGCTGTTCAAAAAGATAGATTCCCCGCGAACGTCCCCGGCACGGTCCAGGCTTGTTTTGGTTAACAGAAAATCTCTTGGACCGTGCCGGGGACGTTTTTTCGGGACGACCTAAGGGGGCAATCTGATCTTCAGCGCGTTCGTTTACGCTTTGTCGATCGGGATCTCCTTGCCCGCATCGTCGTCATCGCTGCGGTCGCTTGCGGCGGGGGCCTTGCTCTCCATCTCCGAGATCCATTTTTCGAGCTGGTCGCTCATCTTGCGCAGGCCTTTGGCCAGGCTGGAGGAGAGATCGTGGGTCACGTCACTGGACCGGACCTTGTCGCCCACGTTGGTCATGACGTCGTCGGCTTGATCGACCAGATCTTTGGCCTTCTGGTTGTCACTAATCTTCTGCATGCTTTCTTCCAAGGTGGCGCCGAGAGCGCTTGCGCCCTTGCGGAAGTCCGCCTCGATCTTCTTGCGCTCCTCGCTGTTCCAGGCCGTCTGCACGACCTCGGCAAAGCGCGCGCCCAGCCGATTGATTTCTTCGAAGAGTTCCTCGTTGCTCGGACCGGTGCTGCTCTGCTGCTGCTGCTGCTGCTCTTCGCCAGTGTCCGCCTGATCGTTACGGGTTTCATCTACCATGGTGATAGCTCCTTAGTTTCGGTTTCAACGTCGGACCGTAATGGTTATCCTATGGACGCGACGCCGAGATGAATGCGGTTGTGGCAACACTACGCATGGAGCAGCATCAGGTCGCGCCTACCCCTATTCTAGGGTACGCGTGCAGGTTTTTCAAGGCGTATCGTAGCTGGCTCACTAGTTGACCGCGGCAAACATAAGCAAAGGTTCGCCATTGGCATCCAACATCTGCAGCGAGCCGCCCAGCTTGAAATAATAGGCGACTGAACTGAGAGCCGTGAAGTACCCCTGCTCCTGTTCCATTACGCCATCGGGTTCCGTACATTCTGACATCTGTGAGGTGACTGGGCCAAACGTGATAGTCGGCAACTCGGCGTATGTGTCCGTCGCCTCCAGCACCTTTTCAATCTGCAGATCTCCTACATAGGTCACCGTATAATCGTTGCACCCGCCAGTGCCGGATACTTCTCCCCCTAGATCAAATGAGATGGTCGTTGCGACGGTTGGTGCGACCGGTTGCCACATCTCGCGATCTGCCTGCCACCAAAATTTCGGTTCCCAGACCGGCCCCAGCATCGATATTGGTGCAGCCGGTTCAAAGGTGAGCAACCGTTGATCTTCAACTGTGTTGGCGAGGAGTTGCTCACCCTCCATCACGTATTCTGTCACATTTGTCAGCGACGACACAAAGAGTGCGGACTGTTCGTAGAGTCCGGGCGGTGTGTCACACAAATTGGCGGTTTCGGCGGGCATATTCATGCGTAGCGCGCCTTCGCTGTCGGCTGAGTAGACACCGAGAAACCAGTTGCAGCCGTCAAATCCGAAATAACGTTCCCAGAAATAGCCTACGGAAGCTCGCGTATTCGGCAGCATCTCCAAGGGCTCGTCCTCCGGACCAAAGTATTGCAGATCCCATGCCGTGATGGCCAACGCATGGGCAGCGACGAACTCTTCGACAGCAGTTTGTGCCGTTGCTGCCGCCTCGGCCGGGCTGGGCGTCGGTTCCGGCTCCAACGCAAGGCAACCGGTCATGACCACTGACAAGGCAATCGCTACGGCTACCAGCAAAGTCATACGGCCACGAAGATTCCACATTGGTGCTCTCTCCTTGTGCATTCGATTCATTTGACGCACCATCCGGAGGCTGCTGTGCGTTCTCCTTTTGTAGCGTCGGCGCCGGAGCGCCTGCCGGATTTCCATCCTGCCTGCTCGTACGGCCCGCTACCAGCGGGACTAAACTGCAGGCACAACGAAACCATGACCTACGAAAACTGCGATGTAGCATAGTCGCACATGAACATCTTCGGTCACGCCGCTCCGCGTCCGGCGCTTACATCTCGCTTGTTCCGTGCGTGGCGATTTCTCAAGCCGGCGACGCTTCGACCTGAGATGAGTTGGCAGGCTCGGAAGATGTCACGTTGTTTTCGGCTCTGCGGCTGCGTCGCAGGAACCACTTGATCACTTCGTCAACCAGCAGCAGCGCGAAGGCGAAGGCGAAACAGATCAGCCACTGTTGCCCTGTCAGCGGAACGAGGCCCAGGATGCGCTCCGTAATATTCAGTTCTGTGGGCAGCACAGTCAACAGGATTGCCAAGGCGTAAAGGCCGAATTGGCGTCTGTCACTGATGGTATCTCGACTAAACACCGTTTCGGTCTCAGAGCGGCAGCCCAGGCCGATGGCAACGTTGAATAGCGAGAAGACGGCAAAGCCGATGGTTGCCGCAACGGCTCTATCAATCGACTCAAAGGTAGCCTCCAGGTACAAGGTGCAAACGGCAATCAGAATTCCGGTAATCACGACGCGTACCCACTGCGATCGTGAGAGCACGGGTTGGCTCAGGGGACGCGGTTTGTGCGCCATTAAACCCGGCTGGGGACTGCCAAAGCCAAGCGCGATTGCAATGGGCACCTGCACCAGGAAGTTGATCCACAACACCACCAATGGCGCGAAGGGGACACCGCCCAGGATGGTGAAGATCGCCGCGCCCAGATAGCTGAGGATGAACGCGCAGAGCATCCCCATCTGGAACCGAATATAGTTGGACAGGTTATTGTAGATGTGCCGGCCATACTCAACCGCTTCGACAATCGTAGCGAAGTTGTCATCGGTCAGAATCATCACGGCCGCCTCTTTGGAGACTTCAGTGCCCGTGATGCCCATGGCCACGCCGATGTCCGCCTTCTTCAGGGCTGGTGCATCGTTGACGCCATCACCGGTCATCGCGACGATGTTCTGCTGGCGCTGTAGCAGATCAACCAGGCGGATTTTATCCTCCGGGGCGACGCGTGCGATTACGCCGATCTCGGGTAGCTGCTGCATCAGCTCGTCGTCGCTCATGGCGGCGAACTCTGCGCCTGTGAGGGCTATGCCGGTGATGCCCAACTCCTGGCCAATCGCGGCGGCAGTGACCGCGTGGTCACCGGTGATCATGCGTACCTGAATGCCTGCGCTGTGACATTTGGAGATGGCGTCTCTGGCCTCGGGGCGGGGTGGATCAACGATGCCTACCATGGCCAGAAGGGTCAAATCATCCACCAAATCAATCAGATTGCCCCGCGGATTGAAGCTTTGCGGGTCAAAATCGCGGCGGGCCACGACCATCACACGTTCACCCGACTGGGCCATCCGTGTGTTTTCCAGCAAAGCAAGTTGGCGGTTTTCATCGGTGATTGCGCCCGGCGCGCCGTCGGGCATCCAGTATGATCCCGCGCGCGCGATGAGCACGTCCGGCGCTCCCTTCACAAAGCAGCGAATAACGGGATTCCCGCTTTCATCGACCATGCTGTGGAAGGTGGCCATGAATTTATAGTCCGAGTCGAAGGGCACTTCTGCAACACGCGGATACATCTCCCGCGCGCCATCCACGTGGATGCCGCCCTTCTCCGCCAGCACGATGAGCGCGCCCTCGGTGGGATCACCGATTAGGCTTTCGCCGTCGAGACGCGCGTCGGCGCAAAGGGCCATGGGCAGCATGACCTGCTCCAGGTCGATCTTGGCGCCGCCGGCGCTCTTGATTTGCCCTTCGGTGCTGTAGGCCGCACCGCCCTTTTGCCATGGCTGGCCCGGCGGAAGTCCCCGGGTCAATTGCAGTTCTCCCTGGGTGCCGTAGCCCTCACCCGTCACCCAGAAGCGATTCTGTCCGGGAACGCTGAATTCACGTGCGGTCATTTTGTTGAGGGTGAGTGTGCCGGTCTTGTCCGAACAGATTGCCGATACCGATCCCAAAGTCTCAACCGACGGCAGCCGTTTGACAATCGCATTCTTTTCCGCAAGCACCCGCGTCCCCATGGAGTAGAGGGTGGTGACAACGGCAGGCATGCCTGTGGGAATGGCTGAAATGGCCAGGGCGATGCCCGTCAGGAAGATCACATCGAAGGATTGCCCTTGGCTCAGGCCAATCACGATCATGATCAGAAAGGTCAGACCTGCCAGGCCGGCAATCATGATGGTCAACCGGTCAAGCTGCTTCTGGAGCGGCGTCTTGTCGGCTTCGGTCTTGTTGAGCAGTTCGGCGATGTGCCCCATCTCGGTGCCCATGCCGGTCGTGGTCACGATCATCTCGCCGCGCCCGCGCGTGACTGCAGTGTTCATATAGGCCATGCAGTGGCGGTCACCAAGCGGCACGTCGGGTGTATCAATTGCTTCAGTCTCCTTGGGGGAAGCAACGCTTTCGCCGGTCAGCGCAGCCTCTTCGATCTCGAGGGTAGCGGCGACGAAGAGGCGTCCGTCTGCGGGGACGCGGTTGCCGGCCTCCATCAGCACGATGTCCCCTGGCACCAGTTGTTCGGCATCGACCTCAACCGCCTGGCCGTTGCGCCGCACGCGCGCGATGTTTTTCATCATCTTCTCGAGCGCGGCCAGGCTGGCTTCCGCCTTGGATTCCTGATTCAGGCCCAGTACCGCGTTGAAAACGGTCAAGCCCAGCAGCACCAGTGTCGTGCCCCATTCACCCGTGAAGATCTGGTTGACGACCGCGGCGCCCACGAGAATCATCTGCATGAAATCCTGATATTGGCGCAGAAAAGCCTGCCAACCTGACTCTTTCTTCTTCCCGGCAAGTTGGTTCGGTCCGTACTGCTGCAAACGTTGTTCAACGTCGGCCGTAGTCAGTCCCCTTGCCGGATCAACGTCAAGTTGCTGGGCAACTTCATCCGGCGTGAGTGTGTACCACCTTAGTTGTTGGTCAACTGACTCGTTCATGGTCGATTCCTTCCTTACACATGACGATCTCTCCTGTCTTGAACGATCAATCAGAGGCCGAGCAACCTCGCCTTTTGCGC
>CAYZLP010000203.1:0-7868 GCA_964478635.1 uncultured Caldilineaceae bacterium | reverse complement strand
GGCGCGGCGGCAATCCGCCTGCCCGGGCGATGTCATAATGGTCGCGCCATTCCTGTTTGGTAAGCGGCGTGTTGATCTGCCCCTTGTGATGGGGTTCGTCCACACCCGGTCGCGCCGTGAAGTTGGGCAGTTCGTGGAGGGCGACGCTGACTTTAACGGTGCAGCCTTCGATGGGCACCGATTCTACCTGCGCGCGCCAGGTGGAATCGACGGCCTCACCCAACAGGCGCAGGGTGACCTGGGGATCGGCGTTGGAGACGACCACGGACGCATGGATCCGTTCGCCGCCGTCCAGCTCGACGCCCTCGCCCGGCAGGATGCGCGCCACGGGCGTGCCGGCTGCAATCACGGCGCCGGCATCCCGGGCGATGTCAGCCAGGATGAAGGAGACCATGCCCATGCCGCCTTTGACGTAGCCCCACACGCCTGTGAGCCCGCCCAATCTCCCCGACGAGTGGTGGAAGTTAATCGACGCCGTACCGGGATCGTGAGGACTGGCATTCGTCCCGATAACACCCTGACCCAGGTAGGCCGACTGAAGCCGTTCGTCCTCAAGGTAACGCTCTACATAGTCGACCATGCTCCAGTCGAAGAGGAGTCCAATCGCTTCCGGGTCACCTTGCAGGCGTTCCTCGATCTGCGCGCGCGTCGGCGGGACGCCCATCCACAGATCGCCGTCACCGGGCGGGCGGATCGCGTCGCGTGTCCGGCGCATCACGTCGCCCATGGCTTTCCAGCCCGCGACATCGCGGGGCGACAGACGCTGAATCTCAGCCTCGCAGCGCGCGTCGTCCTCCCAGAGTTGGATGCTGCTGCCGTCGTCAAAGGGCACGAACATGCCCGCCTGAGCAGGCGTCCAGACGTACCCATAGGCCGGAAAGTTCAGCTCCTCAATCACGCGGGGATGGAGCAGCCCGGCCAGATAGGCGCAGGGTGACACCGTATACCCCGGCCAGGTTTCCTCGAGCGTGCAGGCTCCGCCCAGCCGCTCCCGGGCCTCCAGCACCAGCACGCGCTTGCCTGCTTTGGCCAGGTAGGCGGCGCAGGTCAACCCATTGTGCCCCCCACCGACGACGATGACGTCCCACCTTTTCGCGGCCATTTCCCGCACGGGCATGGGCAGCCCAACGACCCCCAAAGATGACCGAGCAGAGATCTGTTTGTTTGACATAATATAATCCTCGATCGGTTTTGATGAGTAAAAGGAGCGTGCCGCGACCTGGCGTGCGTTGCCCCATCATTAACCATTTTCAGTAGTTCACGATTTGGCAAGCGACGAGATTCCTCGCTAGCGTTTCACCAGGGTGAAGATGTCTGCGCAAACCCGCTGTCGCTTTGCGACCACTTCGTGAGCGGAATGACAAATCGTGAAGTACTGACTTTCGATTACCGCTCACAATTTTCCATTGGGAAGCCGCACGCGTTCCCCGGACGGAGTTGCACCTCGTCTTATGAACGAGCGACGCGCGCCCGCGTCTGGCGCCGGCCCCGTCCGGCAGGTGTTGACGGTGCAGCAGTCGGCGGCTCGATCGCGGGCAGCGGTCGTTCGCTCTCCATGCCGCTGCGGATGATGCGCCGCATCTCTTCTTCCAACTGCGGATCGAGTTCCGCTGGCTGATAGGCAGCCAACCGGCGCTCGACTTCGGCAACCGTGCGTGCCCACAGATCGGGCTTGCCTGCTCTGGCCCAGCCCTCGTCATTCTTGCGATCCCAAACCGCGCCGGGCAGATAGAGTTGCTCGGGCCAGTTGGCCAACGTGTGGGGTGCGGTTAGCATGTGCTCGTCCTGCAATTGGGCTGTGACAAGCTTGCCGGTCGGCAGGTCATCGAGCGGTTCGATGGGTCGGACGATCCGCTGGACCTGGCCGCAGATCTCGTTGTCGAAAACGAGTTTGGCCAGGCTGAAGGTCATGACGTAATCCAACATGCCCGGTCCCGAGACTGAATTAATCCCCGCCAGCCCGGCTAGCAATGCGCTGCCGAAGGTCTCGGCGCCCGCTTGCGCGTCGAGCGTCTTGGCATCACTCAGCCCCATGTACGCTTGGGTGGGCAAACCCAGGCGCTTGCCGATGGCCGCATAGGCCACGTCCAGCCGGAGCGCTTCAACGCCCAGCATGGGCGAGGTGGCTTCCTGCATGTGGAACTCCGCAGGCGCGCCGCCGAAGAGCACGGGTGTGCCTGGCCGAATGAGCTGGGCCATGACGATGCCCGCCAGCGTATCAACCGTGTGAAAGACCAGCGCACCGACCTGGGTCACCGGCGCGATCAGCCCCATGAGCGTCACCGGTACGATTTCCATGGGGATGCCCCACTCGGCGCAGTCCAGCAGATTCTGACAAGAATCCTCGCTATAGCGGAAGTTGCCGGTGGCGGTGATGGTGAAAATGGCAAGCGGACGCTGGCGCAGCCCTTCCCGATCCCGGCGGAAGAGCTGCATCATTTCACCCATGCGCGGCACGCCGTGCTCTGTAAAGGCGCCCGAAACGACCGGACGAGAGCTATTGCTGAGGCAGAGATAGAGCCGCCAGGCATCCGAAATCCTGGCCTCTACGTCGCCGGTTGAGAAGGCGGTCGCAAGGTAGTCGACGTTCTCTAATCCATCGGCCAGGCGCACATATTCGACGAAATCGGCCGTAATGGGGCTGCGCGTTTCGCCGGTCCGATGATCGAGTATGCGCAAGCCGCTGGAGGCCGGCGTAAAATGGACCCGATCGGCTCCGATATTTGCTGCAGGCCGACCGGCGCGATCGTAGAGCGTGAACGAAGCGGGCGCCGCGGCCAACGCCTCGTCGATCTTATCTGGGGGAAAGAGGAGACGCATGCCGTCACGGTCCAACCGAAGTCCGGCTGCGAGTAAGCGCTCGCGCAGGTGCGCCCCGCGGATTTCCATGCCGGTCGTCTGGAGGATCTGGCGCGCCTCATCGATGATCCGGTCGCACAGTGCCGGGTTGAGCACCTGTAGGGAAGGACGCACGGCGAACTCCATTGATTGAAATGGTGCGTGGGTACGGGTCAAGGCGTAGCGCATCCAGCGTAGCAAAGTCGGCGTCAATTTGCAAAGCGCGTATCCTTTGGTATTGTGCAAAGGGCGGCCCGCTCGACCGACCATCCACTGCATCAATTTGGAGAGGCTTCATGTACGTAAATTGCCAATCTATGGTAGATGAATTGTCCCTCTGTCTGGTTAAGAGGCCGGAGGCTTCCCACGTCGACCAGCCCACGATCGATGGCCAATGGCGAGAACTCAACTATCCCGAACGTCCCGCCTATCGGCAGGTTCTTGCGGAATACGAGCGTTTTGTGCAGCTGCTGGTGGAGCATGGCGTAGAAATGGTCGCCCTACCGCCTGTGCCGGATGTGGGTCTGGATTCTATCTACACCCATGACCCCGTCGTCATTGTGGAAGGCGGCGCGGTGTTGGCCGGCATGGGGAAGGCAGCTCGCACAGGGGAACCGGCCGCAGTGGCAGCCTTGCTCGGGGCGCTCGACGTCCCGATCCTGGGGGAAATTTCAGGGGAGGGACGGCTGGAGGGAGGCGATGTCTGCTGGCTAGATTCCCGCACGGTGGCCGTTGGCGAAGGCTATCGGACCAATGCGGAGGGCATTCGCCAGTTTCGCACAATACTGGGCGACAGGGTCGAACGGGTGATCCCCGTGCCTCTCCCTCACTGGACCGGCCCGGCCGATTGTCTCCACCTGCTCTCCTTCATCAGTCCGGTCGATCGGCGTATGGCCGTCGTCTACTCGCGGCTGATGCCGGTGCCGTTCCGCACGTTGCTCCTGGCGGAAGGTTGGACGCTGGTTGAAGTGCCGGACGAGGAATACGCGAGCATGGCCTGTAACGTGCTGGCGACCGCGCCGGGGCGCTGCATCATGCTCGCCGGCAACCCCATCACGCAGGCGCGCTTGGAGGCGGCCGGCGTATTCGTCGAGACCTTCCCCGGCGACGATCTCTGCCTCAAGGGCGGTGGCGGCCCGACCTGCCTGACCCGGCCGCTACTGCGAGGCGGAACTGCACCCGCGCTTTAGACCTCAATCTCATCCAAGCGTACGGGCCGGTTCTCTTGATATGATCGGCCAGCAGCCAGCGCCATGACCACCGGAACACGCCCGTCTTCGCCCGTTACGGGAACGGGCGTGTCGTTGAGTACGGCATCGACAAAGGCCTGAAGTTCCGTCAGGTAGCTCTCCCGATAGCGCTCCATGAAGAAGTTCAGCGGCAAATCTCGCTCGATCCGCCCCGGGCCGGAGAGCATCATGGTGTTGGGGTAGTTGTTCTCCGTGCGCACGGCCCCGGCGCTCCCCAGCACTTCCACCCGCTGATCGTAACCGTAGACCGCCTGCCGGCTGTTGTCGATCACAGCCAGCGCGCCGTTCTCGAACTTGAGCGTCACCAAAGCCGTGTCCAGGTCGCCGGCCTCGCCAATTGCGGGATCGATCAGCACCCCGCCCGCGGCGTAGACTTCCGTTACCTCGCAGCCCAAAAGGAAGCGCGCCATGTCGAAGTCGTGAATCATCATGTCCAGGAAGATGCCGCCGGAGACAGTGACGTATTCGATGGGCGGCGGCGCGGGATCGCGGCTGATGATATGCATAAGGTGAGGCGCGCCGACTTCGCCCTTGACGATTGCGTCGCGCACCCGGGCGTAATTGGCATCAAAGCGCCGGTTGAAGCCGATTTGCAGCTTGACGCCCGCCTCGTCCGCTGCCTTGAGCGCCGCATCCACGACGGCCAGGTTGTGATCGACGGGTTTCTCGCAAAAGATGTGCTTACCGGCCCGCGCCGCCTCCTGGATGTAGAAGGCGTGGGTATGGGTAGCAGAGCAGATCAGCACGGCGTCGATGGCCGGGCTGTCCAGGAGCATGCGATAATCTTTTACCGCAAAGTTGATCCGGAAAGCGTCGGCGCAGCGTTGGGCCGCAGCCTCATCTACATCGGCCACAATGAGCGTGCGTGCATTGGGTATGCGATAGGCTACGTGTTCGGCATGGACGCGCCCGATGCGGCCGGCGCCGATGAGACCGAGGTTGAGGGTTGTGGGCATGGGGTGACTCCGTAAGAAAAATTCTGGGCCCAATCTTCAAGTCACTCAATCCAAGTTTTCTACTCTTTCCCACCCCCCACTCTCCCACGACCGGATCATCGCGGTCTGGACGTTGGCCAGGGCCCGGGCGGACTTGAAGCTGGGTTCGCGTTGAACGCCGTCGACGATGGATTGGAGGAAGTTGTAGGCCTCGATAGTTTTGAGGTCTTCGTAGCCCATGCCGATGCCGTCGCCCGGGTTGAAGCGCCCGTGGTCGCCATACTTTGGCCCGCCCAGCAGGGTCGTGTAGCCGTCATGGGCCGCTTCGTCGGGGAGGTAGACCTGGAGTTCATTCATGCGCTCGAAATTCCACTTAACCGCGCCCTTGGTCCCGTTGACCTCGAAAGACATCTCGCACTTGGGACCGTAGATCGCGCGGCAAGTTTCCAGACTGCCCTGGACGCCGTTGGCGAATCGGGCCAGCGTGCCGACATAGTCTTCGTTGGTGACGGGCCCGGTCGGATCGCCCTCCTTGCCCAGGGAGAAGTGAGTGCCCTGGCCGGGGATAGGCAGGGGGCGATCGGTGATGAAAGTGTGGCGGTTGCTGACTACACTCTCGATGGGACCGATCAACATGTGGGCCATGTCGGTCACGTGGGACATGATGTCGCCCAGAACACCCAGCCCGCCCCGCTCATACTGAAAACGCCAGGTGAGGAGACCGTAGGGATTGCTGCCGTACATCGAGAAAAAGCGTCCCCGGAAATGGGTCAACTTGCCCAGGCGCCCCTCGTCGATCAGCTGCTTGGCATACTGAACCATGGGCGCCCAGCGATAGTTGAAGCCGACAAAGCTCATGACGCCGGCTTCACGCGCCAATCGCTCGATCCGAATCGTCTCCTCCGGCGTTGCGCCCACGGGTTTTTCGCAGAAGACATGCTTGCCCGCTGCCGTGGCCGCCGTGACCATCTCCAAATGAAGGAAGTTGGGCGAAGCGATGTTGACCACCTGAACCTCAGGATGCTCGATCACTGCCTGCCAATTGGTCGTATACTCCTCAAAACCCAGCGTCTCCCGGGCGCTGATTGCCCTGGCCTCCACATCGTCTGCGCAGATCACCAACCGTGGTCGAATTCCTGAGTCATAATAGCGGTCCAGCACGGCTCGATACGCCCGGCTGTGGGCCGAACCCATCCAGCCCATGCCGATTACGCCGATGCCGAGAGTGTGTGTTTCTGTCATGTGTGATTTCCTCATAGAGACGCCACGTGAGCTTCATACCTTCAGCCTGATTTTCACCCTGGAGAACGGGTCGAAGTTCAAAGAATGTGACCGTCAGAAGGTCCGGCTCCACTCCCGCGGCCAGCGCTCGACCACGACCTTGGTCTGGGTATAGAACTCAATGCCGTGACGGGCCTGGGCATGCAGATCGCCGAAGAAGGAGGCGTTCCACCCGCTGAAGGGGAAGAAGGCCATGGGTGCAGCCACGCCGATGTTGATGCCGATGTTGCCGGCGTCGGCCTGGTTGCGGAACTGGCGCGCGGCCGCGCCGCTGCCGGTGAAGATACAGGCCATATTGCCGAAGGCCCGATCGTTTACCAATTGAATCGCCCCGTCGATGTCTTCCGCGTGCATGAGACTCAGCACCGGCCCGAAGATCTCTGTCCGGGCAATCTCACTGTGCGGGTTGACGCCGTCGAGAATGGTGGGGAAGACCCAGTAACCGTCGTCGTAGCCGCTCACCGTCTGCCGGCGACCGTCTACCAGCACATTGGCGCCCTCTCGTGCTCCTTGCTCGATCAAGCCTTCAACGCGGGTCTTGCTCTCCGTAGTGATGACCGGCCCCATCTGTACGCCTTCGTCCAACCCGTAGCCGACGATGCGGGTGCTGGCCGCATCCGCGATCATCTCGGTGAAGCTGTGCTTGGCCTCACCCACGGTGACGGCCACCGAGGCGGCCAGGCAACGCTGTCCCGCGCAGCCGAAGGCCGAATCGGCCATGATGCGGGTCGTCGTCTCCATGTCCGCGTCGGGCATGATGACGACCGGATTCTTGGCGCCGCCCTGGCACTGGGCGCGCTTGCCGTTGGCCGTGGCCCGGCTGTAGACGTACTTGGCGACCGGCGTGGAGCCGACAAAGCTGATGGCCCGCACCTGCGGATGATCCAGCAGCGCGTCGACCGTCTCCTTGCCGCCGTTGACGAGCTGGACCACGCCCGGCGGGAAACCGGCCTGCTCCAGGAGCTCAAAGAGCTTCTGGCTGGTCATGGCGACCTTCTCACTCGGCTTGAGGATAAAGGCGTTGCCTGCGGCCAGGGCATAGGGCATGAACCAGAGCGGGATCATGCCGGGGAAGTTGAAGGGCGTGATCGCCGCCACGACGCCCAACGGCTGGCGGATCATGTGCTCGTCGATGCCTGCGGCGATGTCTTCGTTGTTATAGCCCTGCATGAGGATGGGCGCGCCGCACGCCACCTCCACATTCTCAATGCCGCGGCGCATCTCCCCGATACTCTCGGCGAAGGTCTTGCCGCACTCGTTGGTGATGACGCGTGCGATCTCCTCAATGTTCTCCTCCAACAACATCTTCAGCCGAAAGAGGGGCTGGATGCGTTCCGTCACCGGCGTCCGACGCCAGGCCTCAAAGGCGGCCTGACCGGCCTGGACGGCGGCGTCCACTTCCGCGCCGGGCGACAGCGGCACCTGCGTGAGGGTCTGGGCCGTGGCCGGATTGCGGATGTCCAGATAGGTCGCCGCGCCGGAACGCGACCAATGCCCGTTGATGAAATTGAGTAATTGTCCGTTGGTTGTCATTGACCGTCTCTCGCTTTTCTTTCCTTTTAAC
>CAYZLP010000202.1:0-7881 GCA_964478635.1 uncultured Caldilineaceae bacterium | reverse complement strand
TGCGCCTCGTCGGTCCGGCCACGGCCGCGGCGTTGGCCGTCACCGCACTGCTCCTCTGGCGCATGGCCCTCACCCAACCCGACGGCCGTCTCCACGTCTACTTTCTGGACATCGGTCAGGGCGACGGCATCCTCATCACCACGCCCTCCGGCCGTCAGGTTCTGGTCGACGGCGGCGCCGATCCCGGGCGGCTGCTGGCCGAACTGGGCGCGGTCATGCCCTTCTGGGATCGGCAGATCGACATGCTCTTGCTGACCCATCCCGACGCGGATCACATGGCGGCCCAGGCGGGCGTGCCGGCGCGTTTTCGGGTTGCCCATGCCCTGGACACGGTTATGAGTCAGGCCAATCCTGATGCTCAAGTCTGGCGCGAGAGCGTGGCCCGGGCCGGGGCTGCGCTGCACCTTCAGGAAGCCGGCGGCTGGGTCGATCTAGGGGACGGCGTGGCGCTCTGGGTGCTCTGGCCGCCGCCGGGCGGCTTCGACCACGAGCATGCCGACAACGAGAATTCGCTGGTGGCCAGGCTGGTCTACGGCGATTTCAGCCTCCTGCTCACCGGCGACGCGGGCCTGCCCAGCGAGGATGTCTGGCTGGCTGAGGGGGCGCCCATTCAATCCACCGTGCTCAAGGTCGGCCACCACGGCAGCAACAGCGCAACCGGCGGGAAGTTCGTGGCTGCGGTCGCGCCGGCGCTGGCCGTGATCCAGGTCGGGGCCGACAACGACTACGGCCATCCCCATGCCGACGTGCTGGAAAAGCTGGCCGCCACCCGGGTGCTGCGCACGGACCGGCACGGGCGGGTGCATCTTTGGAGTGATGGGAAACGGGTATGGGTGGAGGTGGAGTTGGGAGAGGTGGAACCGTGGGGCGAACAGTGAGTCTTCGCTGATTCTCCGCAATCGCCACTGGCACGGGTATAGAAGAAATCCTCTTTTCTCGCCACACGTTTCAGTGTCATCAGCTCCTGACGATGCCCAATGGCTCACGGGTGCTGCGACAGGCAACTACTTCTCTGATTTAGCGGGTTGATCCCCGTGCTCCATTGCAGCACATAGACCTCCGGCGATCCGACCGCGCCCATCCGCTCTATTATCGTCCGTAAATGAACGGAATCGGCAAACGCCTTGACGCTTACCAAGTCACGCCAACCCAGTAGAACGATTAGCTCCTGCGGATTATCTGCATTCCGCATGACATATGCCTCGTCGGTCGCGCCCCCTGCTTGTCGCGCAGCAAGATGCAGATCAAAGCATTCCTTCCAACGATCGTAGTCTTCAACGGTGTGTTGCAGAAGTAGATAGATCATCCTATTTTGCCTGCTGGGGAATCAATACGAAGCCCCCTCTGCCACAATTACTTGACACGTGAAGGGGCTTCGTGGGAAATGGAACGGTTGCGGATCAGAGCCTTGACCCTGGCTGCGCCACCGATTATGCGGGTGCCAGCTCCAATTCATAGCCCTGACTGTCACCTGCCAAGTAGCGCACGCCGATCGGCGCCAGGGCGATTAGAAGACTTGTGGCAAATAGCGTGTAGAACAGCGCCCATCCGGCATCATCCGTCCCAACGCCAATCGCCAACGAAATGGCGCTCAGAATCAGCAACCCTGCCGACCAACGCGGGATGATGCCCTTCCAGAGAAAACCGATCCCAAACAAGATCGGTGTGAGATGGAGCACCGCCAAGCCGACGAATACAGGTGCCCATCCACCCCAGGTCGGCACCATCGCAATGACGGGCTCAGTGATGCCGAGGTTCACGAGATCTTGCTCCAGGAGATTGAGGGTTGCCGGCGAGGTGAATAAGCCCCAGCTTAGTCCGGCAACGGCACAGATCGCGCCATAGATCGGCGCGCGTTGGCCCAGGAGACGGGCCATTTCAAAGTAGACAGGGATCATCACCAGGCCGCCGTAGATCATCAGGACGGAATTGATCCAGGTGTCCTCACCTGAGGGAATCAGCCCAATCCCCAACACATAGGTGACTGCGCCGATCACCATCAGCAGCGGCCCCAGAATAAAGGCCAGCCCTACCAGTTTTCGCTGCAACGTTTGATACGAAGTCATTTCGTTCTCCTTCTCGTGGTATGGTTATTCATCGAAATGGAACGAGTTCAAGATACAGAAGTGGGCGTCCCCAAAGCGTCACGAGCAGCTAGCAAAGCGTCACCACTAGATGGAAAAGCGTCGCCACGCCCGCCAGTCGCGGCCGGAGTTTCGTGCGATTCCGGACATCAGATTGCAGAAGGTTTCGTCAAGATGTATGATTACGGCTCGATTGTGCCTCGGTGTTGAGTCTTCTATTCTCATGACTACTCTCCATTTGTCATTGTTCGGCGCGTTTCAAGCCACGCTAAACGGCAAACCGATTGTCAATTTCCGGTCGGCCAAAACCCAGGGACTCCTGGTCTATCTGGCCCTGACGTCAGGACAGGCCCAGGCCCGCGATGAACTGGCGGCCCTGTTTTGGCCGGAGGAGCCGGACACGGTGGCCAAGAAGAATCTGCGTCAGTCGCTCTATCGGCTGCGGCAATTGTTGGGGGAGACAGAAGAAACCGAACGACCGTTTCTCCTCATTACCCACGCAACCGTGCAGTTTAATGCCGCGAGCGACTATCATTTGGATGTGGATGACTTTTCGGCGGCGTGGGAACGTGAGGATTTGGCCACGGCCGTTGCCCGCTATGGGGACGAACTCCTCCCAAGTTTCGGCTGTGACAGCGATCCCTTCGACGACTGGCTACGGCAGGAGCGAGACAGACTCCAGCGCCAGGCGTTGGGGGCCCTGCTGGCCTTGACCGCACAGCACCTGGCGCAGGCAGAATACCTGGAAGCGGAAGCCTTGGCCCGTAGACAGCTGGCGCTGGAACCTTGGCGGGAAGAAGCACACCGGCAACTGATGCAAGCCCTTGCGCTCCGGGGTGAAAGAAGCGCCGCCCTGGCGCAATATGACCGCTGTCGGGCCATTCTTGATACGGAGTTGGGCGTTGAGCCGTCGACGCAGACCCAAGCGCTGGCCGAGATGATTGCGCGCCGGCTGCCGGCGCCCGCTGGACAAAACCCTCAAGCTGTAGGGCCGACACGGCCACGGCCGGCCATCCCTTTTGTCGGTCGTCAGACGGAATTTGAGCAACTGGTCAACGCCTATCAACATACGGCCGACCGGGGGCTACAGCTGATGACGGTGGTGGGCAATGCCGGAATCGGCAAAACCCGCCTGGCGCAGGAATTCCTGGAGTGGGTGACCATGCAAGGCGCCGATGTCCTGCACGGGCGCGCCTACGAAACCAGTAGTGAACTTTCGTATCAGCCGGTCATTCAGCTATTTCGCCGGCGCCTTGAACGCGAGAACGCGCCCGAAGATTTGCTTTCCGACTTGTGGCTGTCCCAACTTACGCGCCTCTGGCCGGAACTGCGCGAGCGCTACCCCGATCTGCCGGAACCCACGCAAGAGGAAAACATCGCGCGCCAACATCTCTATGAAGCCATTGCCCGCCTGGGGCAGGCATTGGCCAAGCGCGCGCCGCTGGTACTCTTCGTGGATGATGCCCAGTGGGCGGATACAGCTTCCCGCGACGTGCTGCAACACGCCATCATGCGCTGGGCGGAGGATGAGACACCGATACTGCTGCTGCTCACGCTGCGCCAGGAGGCGCTGGCCGAGTCCGTCGAGACGTTACGCTGGTTGGCGCATCTCAGGCGACATCCGGCGTCTCAACAACTCAACCTGGACATGTTGTCCCAGCGCGAGACCAGGCAATTGATTGAGCGGATGCTCGAAACGGAGGTCGGCGACAATGACGGCCTGCTTGCGGATCAAGCGCAGGCCTCGCTGATCCGACTCAGCGATTGGCTTTTTGCCGAAACGGATGGCCAACCGCTGTTTCTCACGGAGACGCTGAAAGCACTGCTTGACGAGGGGTTGGTGGTTCGCGGGGCTTCGTCTATCGAGTGGCAGGTAGATTGGAACAGGCTACAAGAAAGGACGACCGCGGTCGGCGTGTGGCCCGGCGTGCGGGAGATTGTACGCAGTTGGCTGGCGCGGCTGACCGTTCCGGCCGCCAGTGTACTGGAGGCTGCGGCTGTCCTGGTTGAAGAAGCCTCTTTTGGGAATCTCTTGCGCGTGGCCGCGCTTGACGAACAGGAAGCGGTCACTGCGCTCGATGAATTGCTCAACCGGCAACTGTTGCGGGAGGCAGACAAAGGCCTGTTGTCGCTGCACCACGATCCGTTTTACCAATTCTCACATCAGAAGATCAGCGACGTGGTCTATGCGGAAGCGGGGGCAGCCCGACGGCGCATTCTCCATCGACGGGCGTTCGAGACGTTACTCGCGTCCAGCGCCTCCGCGGCTACACTCGCGCATCACGCCATCCATGCGGGGCTCGTCCCGGAGTCTATTCGCTACAGCCTGATTGCAGGCAATGAAGCGCTTGCTGTTTTTGCCGGCCAGGTCGCAATGACCCATTACGAAACAGCCTTTCGAATCGGGGATGAACAAGGTTGGCCGGAGGCGATTTCCGGCGCAGATCGACAGGCCTTGTACGCGGGATTGGGTCATGCGTATGAACTGACCGAACAGGCGAAGCCGGCGGAAAACGTCTATCAGGCAATGATTGACTACGCGCGTCAGGTCGAGGCGCCGGCCATGGAATGTCAGGGACTGAATCGGCTCGCCGTACTCTACAATATGATTCTCTTCGATCCCGACAGAGCGCTCGTGGTCCTGGAGCAAGCACGACGCGTGGCTGAGCGGGCCGGTGACCGCCGGGGGATGGCGGAAACGGCCCAGAACTTGTCCATGACTGCGGGCCACTTGCATGACGTGGACAATGAGATCAGGTATGCGCATCAAGCGTTCACGATCGCGCGTGAATTAGCGCACCCCAATCTGTTGGCCCGCAGTCTGAACCGCCTCTCCTTCGCCTACGTCAGCCTACGCGCGTGGGAAAAGTGCGAGCGGTATGCCACCGAAGCCGTACAACATTTTGAAGAGGCGGGCAACGCTTGGCTCGCCAATGACTCGCGCCGGCTGGCGGGAGCGTCTCAGTTGCAAAACGGCCGCCCCGACGAGAGCTTGAAAACCCAAAATACGGCATATGCGTTTTTCCGGCAGGTCGACCATGGGTGGGAACAAGCCGACACGGCCCGTTTTTTGGCAATGACCCAGATCGAATTGGGCCAGTATGGTCAGGCCGTAAGACTGGCAACAGAAGCAGTCGAGCTGGCGCGCAAGATTGAGCATCCGCATGCGACGAGTCTTCTGGCGACGCTTGGTCTCGCCCACCGGCATATCCTCTCCTTGGACGTGGCACAAGACGCCTACGCAACCTTGAAAGGTGCAGTTGACAAAGGCGAGGCGTTTTATCCGTTTCCCGACGAGATTGCAGCAGAGCAATGCGCGATCCATGCCTTGCGGGGAGAGTGGGAGCAGGCGCACGGCTATGCCAAGGAGGTTCTGGCGTTTCACGCCGGTGGCTCGCTGCCGCCCATGGGCAAAACGGGCTGGTTTGATACAGAGGCGCTCTTGCGGGGCGGCGATGGTGATTTGGCGCGCACTGAGGTTGCGCGGTTGGACAAGGCTATGGGGGAGAATCGCCGCTATCGTCTGCCGCTGCTGCGTTCACGCGCGGTACTGGCCCAGTGGGATGGCGCCCCTGAACAAGCGATTTTCCATCTGGAAGCTGCGCTGGCCTTGGCGCGGGAAATCGGCCTGCCGGGTGAAGAGTGGCCAATTTGCGCGTCGCTCGGCGCGCTCTATGTGGAGCAAGCCGAGGATGCCAAGGCCCAGCAGTCTTACCGGCAGGCCGCAGCCCTGATTCGACGCTTGGCGGAGACGATAGATGATCCAGATTACCGCGCAGGGTTCTTGACCGCAGCCCCTGTACGGTCCGTTTTGGAAGTTCATGCGGCGATGCAGAAATGACGCACATAGCTACCCTCTATTCGGGGTTGTCATCGTTCGTGACTGCGTCGAGTACTACGGCAGATGTCGACCGCATCAAAGATTGGTACAGTCAGTTCCGATTTCACCGGATGAACCGATATTTGCTTGACAAATACATGCATCTTCAAAAATGAATACGACCTCGGCAATCACCGACTCAGAGGTCGTCGGATCGACTTGACCTTGTACATGGCTTTCTGGCCTCGTCAGGCGTGGGATGTCAGATTGAGCAGGGTGCTGGCCATAAAGAGCACACTGTAGGCGAACCACAGCGGCCGGTAGATGGCGGCCAGCGGCCACCAGTAGAACATCTGCGCCGTCACGTAGAGCAAGACGTAGGGGATCAGCACCGACCAGACGATTGGTGAGCGCCAGGCAGTCGGGTGCGCGATGTCGACCACGTAGCCGAATAATGCCCAAGCAGCGTAGAGAAAGCCGGCCAGCCAGAGGAACCAAGACCTGCCGTCGATCAGCAGCACCACGCTCACCAGGACGGCAGGCACGGCCAGGGCATAGGCCATCCAGCCCCACTGCATGGCCGCGTCAAAGCGCCATTTGCGCAGCGCAAAGAAAGCCACCAGCACAAGCTGGACGAAGAACGCGGTTCCGACAAACAAACCATTCAATCGATCCATGCTGACCATAGCACGCATTTCCAAGCGGGCAATCCGACACCGACTCCTGCAATCCGGTTGTGGGTTATTCACCCCTGCTTCAGAATAATGCCTGTCGCGTGTCCACAAAAAGTCAACGGCAATGACCCTGGCGAACTCCGCCGATGCTCCCCGCCCGGATGCTACCAGAGGTGGTGCACTCGGATCAAGAGAAATCCGCAGAGGACGGCGAACAAAGCCATCACCCTGCGGGTTTGTCATCAATAAGCCGGTCTCCCCTCGCTCATCCCCGCTGGATGATGTCTCCAATTTGTAGCCACGGTGTCACCCTGCCGTAGCCGACAATCTGTTATTCAGATCGTAGACTGCTGTCGAAAAACAGGATGCATGAACACCCATAAGGAGGCAAATCATGCGCAGGATTTCTGTTTTGCTGTCGGCCATGCTGCTGGTGACGCTGCTGGTCGGCGCCTGCCAACCCATTGTCGCGCCCACCGCCATGGAAGATGGGTCCGATCTGCGGAGCGTGACGGGTGAACTCTTCCTGGCCGGCGTGCCGGAATGGGGCGGTATTGGCATTGCATTTGACGTGGCAGTAGACGAGGTGAATGCCGAAACCCACGAAGCCCTGGGTCACGTCAAGTGGCGGAACTTCATGCCCGCCATGGAGGAGGGCGTACCCGACTGGAAGGTTGTCGATGCGGAAGCGCGCTATGTGTTGTTCGGCGAGGATTTTGAGAATGGGGAGCCAGGCTCCGCCATCATCATTGCGCAAATTGTCGATAAAGCGGGCTTCGGTGAGGGTGAGCCCGGCGAATACGCCTATCTGTGGTTCCATGACGGCGACGCAGCCGATGGGGAACCGGCCCTGTGGGCCATGCGCTACTACTCCCTCGACCCGTTCCTGGAATTCTTCCCCGCAGACCAACCGCCTGCGGTAGAGTACACGGACCTTGAGACGATGATCGCCGAAGATCCCGCCTTGCCGATCGGCATCGATGTGGGTAACCTGCGCATTAACTGACGGCGGGGGACGGCGTGCGACCGGCCCGAATGAGTTGGGACGCAGACGCCGTTCGTTTCTGCAGCGCAACAGGCACGGCGCAACGATGCTGCACAGTTAGCACCTGTTTGCGCCGATGTCTGTCACGTTGGCACAATGATTTTTGTTGGGAATTGCCATCCATTGACTATCGACCATCCCCCATCACCGCGCCCCATTCCGCGCATAGTCCGCCACAAAGAGCGGCCGCGTCGCGGCCGGCGCCACCTGCTCCATCCGCACATCCATCTCCGGTGCGGGCAGATTGATGTCATGCTC
>CAYZLP010000201.1:0-7907 GCA_964478635.1 uncultured Caldilineaceae bacterium | reverse complement strand
CAAAGTCGCACCGTCGACCCGTTCAGAATGACAAAAATCAACCTAACAGGCTACTGAGCCTGCGAACGATCGGACGGATTGCCTGCGGATATTGGAATAGCCGGACAGGTTCAGATCTGCGCCTGGTTATGGGTAGGGAATGGTTGGGTTGCCGGATGGACGTGGCCGAGTTGCAGCCGTCAGCAGCCGCTGTCGTTGCACAGATTGCGGCCCGCGCCGCCGGACAGGGTACCTGTCTCCTCATCGGTCAGGAGAATGTCATCGCCCTCTTCGCCATATAGAACGTTGTAGAGGCCCTCCCCGACCAGCTCGTCGTCGCCGAAGCCGCCGTAGAGGGTGTTGAAATGGCCGACGGTGCAGACGACATCGTCGCCTTCGCCGGCATTGACCGTATTCCAGCCGCCTTCGATGTATATGACGTCATCCGCGTCCGTACCGCTGACCGTTGCCTCAAAGCCAACATGGACGATGGTGACCGCTTTGCCCTGGCAGGATACGCTTGTCTGCGCTTCAGCGGAATGTCTTCCGAAGCCAAGGCACGCGCCGGCAAGCATGAGCGCGAGGGCCAGGCGGACCGTCCATTTAGGAAAGATATGTGGCATGTGATCCTTCTCCCTGAATTGGTCGTCGCAGCAACAAGAATCGACGACATAATTAGGTGAAACGGAAGTTGGAAACAGGGCCATTATAGCGGAAGCTCGGAAAATGCACAGCGCGTTTGGCGTGCATCTGCTCGACGGGCTTCCGACTCTTACCCGCCAGCAATCGTACGACCAGGCCATGCTATGTCAACGATTTAAGCCAGACCAAAATAGTAAATGTCCCCGGCACGCACCAGCACCCCTTCGGCATCTGAGCCTGTTCCGGTGCGTGCCGGGGACGTGGCGGCAGTTATTCTCTTGCACCGGCAATCTTACCGCACGATAACTGGCAGAATCCGGCGCGACGGACGCGCGGCGTCGTGGAAGCTGCGGTTGATGGCCGGCCGGTACAGCTCCGTCTTGTCCAAATTTATTGGGGCCCGACGACCGGATGGGGTACGTATGGTTCTTCGAGAAACGCGATGTCTTCAGCAGTTAACCTTGTTGACAATGATTCGACCGCGCTTTCCAGGTGTGCGACTTTGGTTGCACCGATGACGGGCGCGGCGACGGCGTCTTTCTGCAGCAGCCAGGCGAGCGCCACATGCGCCCGCGGAACGCCATGTTTTGCGGCAACGTCAGCCAATCGCTCAACGATCAAACGATCCGACTCTGCGGTGGCGTCGTATTTGCGCTTGGCAATCGGGTCTGTTTCGAGACGCTGTGTCGTCTCCGACCAGCTTCGTGCCAATCGACCCGATGCCAGCGGACTGTAGGGCGTTACGGCAATCCTTTCTTCCCGACACAGCGGCATCATCTCCCGCTCCTCCTCGCGGTAGAGGAGGTTCAGGTGATTCTGCATCGCCACAAAGCGCGTCCACCCGTTCTTTTCGGCTACGTACAGCGCCTTTTGGAACTGCCAGGCATACATGGCCGAAGCGCCGATATACCTTGTCTTACCGGCCTTAACGAGGTCGTGTAGCGCCGCCATGGTTTCTTCGATGGGGGTGCTGTAATCCCAGCGGTGAATGATGTAGAGATCCACATAGTCCGTGCCGAGGCGCCTGAGGCTTTTGTCGATTTCACTCATGATGGCTTTTCGGGAAAGGCCCGCGCCATTTGGGCCATCGTGCATCCTTCCGTGCACCTTGGTCGCGATCACCATTTGGTCGCGATTGGCATACTCTTTGAGCGCCCGGCCGAGGATTTCCTCGCTGACGCCAAAGGCGTAGACGTTGGCTGTGTCGAAAAAATTGATCCCGAAATCCAGCGCTTTCTTGATGATCGCACGACTGGCATCCTCATTCAGCGCCCATGGATTGTGAAACCAGCCTTCCGCCGTGCCAAACCCCATACAGCCGAGACAGATCGGCGAGACCTCCACTCCCGTATTGCCAAGTTTGATGTAGTCCATCTTAGATCTCCTCGCGCATGCAGCGGCAGAGTTTTTCGTTCTCCGGCGCATGCGATCCTGGTCAGTTTGGCGTTGTTTCTCGTTGTCATAACGAGATGTCACTCGAACATAGGTTGGCTGTCAGGCTGCGTACTGTTCATCGCTGACGTGTTCCAGCCATTCAACCGCTTTGCCGTCCAGGGCCTCCTGGATGGCGATGTGACTCATGGCCGTGACGGGCGCCGCGCCGTGCCAATGTTTTTCCCCGGGCGCAAAGCGCACTACATCGCCGGGATGAACTTCCTCGATGGGGCCGCCCCAGCGCTGCACCCGACCGCAACCGGCGGTGATAATCAACGTCTGTCCCAGCGGATGCGTGTGCCAGGCCGTGCGCGCGCCCGGCTCGAAGGTGACGCCGGCGCCCCCCACGCGTCCCGGTTCGACGGCTTCAAACAGGGGGTCAATGCGTACCGTCCCGGTGAACCAGTCGGCAGGGCCTTTGGCGGAAGGTTGAGAGCCGATTCGCCTAATTTCCATTTTTCTACTCCTTTGAATTCTAAAGACTGTGAGCTTGCTGCAGTAGGTCCGTCACGATATCTTCAGGATGGTGGTCATGCGCACCTTGTTGGAACATGAGCACGCTCACGACCGGCATGTCCTGGAACATTTCCATGACGTCCATGCCGATTGCGCTTTCATTTTCGTCTTGCTCTCCACCGCCGAACATTTTGCGCGCTTCAGCTTCTACCTGGGCGTAGAGCGGGCCAAAGACCGCCATGCCCCGCGGATCGGCCAGCCACTCGCGGATGGTCGATTCCTTATCCAAGATGCAGGCCAGATCGAGCGTCGATTCCAGCGTCACCGTCAGGGTGTGACGAATATCGGCGGCTGAAGCTCCAATCAGGATATCGAACGCCCCATCTTCGGTAACCCACTGCCTGTACGCAGGATGATAGTAAGCGAAGGCCCGGAAATCGAGCGGGACGGAGACGGTCTTGGTCTCACCCGGGTAAAGGGCGACTTTGGCGAATCCTTTCAACTCTTTTTCCGGCCGGGTCAGTGCGGACTGATGATCGTGGACATACACCTGGACGATTTCCTGCCCAAACACCTCGCCCGTGTTCGTTACGTCAACCGTCACCGTCACCCCGTCTACGTCCTTGAAGATCGTGGTCGATACCTGCGGATTGTTGTACGCAAACGTCGTATAGCTCAGCCCGTGCCCAAAGGGAAATAACACCGGCATTTCTTTGGCATCATAGTAGCGATAGCCGACAAACAGGCCTTCGCCATAGCGCACGCTGCCGGCATCGCCCGGCCAGTTGAGGTGCGCGGGGGTGTCGGCCAGCTTCAGCGGGAAAGTTTCGGGCAGCTTGCCGCTCGGGTTGACCTTGCCGAAGAGGATATCGGCAATCGCCGCGCCGCCCGCCTGACCCATCATCCATGCTTCGAGGACGGCGGCAACGTTCTCAATCCAGGCGTTCATGGCCACCGGTGCGCCATTGTTCAGCACCACCACCGTGCGCGGTTGAACCTGGGCCACCGCCTGAATCAACGCAACCTGCTGCACGGTCAGGTCCAGGTCGGTGCGGTCGTAGCCCTCGGACTCCTTGAAGGCGGGGAGCGCCACGTAGAGTACCGCCACTTCCGCCTCCCGCGCCAGAGCTACGGCTTCGTCTATCAGATCCTGGCGGAAGGCGTCATCGATAGGATAACCTTCCGCGTAGGTCAATTCGGCTTCTCCGGCGCGTGCCCGTAATTCCTGGAATGGCACGGCTACTCTGGTAGGGTTGATGTGAGAGCTGCCGCCGCCCTGGAAGTGGGCGTCTTTGGCGGCGCGGCCGATTACAGCAATCCGTTGTTGCTCTTGGAGGGGCAGGACGCCGTCATTTTTCAGCAGCACCATCCCCGCCGCGGCGACCTGGTACGCCAGCTCGTGATGGGCGTCCACGTCAAAAGTGCCGCCCTTTGGCGTCTCCTGGGCCATGAAGACAACGCGCAGGATGCGGCGCACCGTTTCATCCAAAATTGTCTCATCCACTTCACCGGCGCGGACCGCCACCACAACTTCTCTGACCCGGCGCGCTTGCGGTCCCGGCACCTCCAAATCCAGCCCGCCTTGCAGCGCGGCCACCCGGTCGCGTACGGCTCCCCAATCGGAGAAGACCAGACCGTCGAATCCCCACTGCTCTTTGAGAATCTCGGTCAGAAGCGTGTGATGCTCCGAGGCAAAGGTGCCGTTGACTTTGTTGTACGCGCACATTACGGTCCAGGGTTGGGCCCGCTTGACGGCTTTTTCAAACGCGGGCAGATAGATTTCGTGAAGGGTGCGTTCGTCTACTTCGGCGCTGATGCTAAAGCGCTGGTACTCCTGGTTGTTGGCGGCAAAATGCTTGAGCGACGTCCCCACGCCCCTGCCCTGCACGCCGTTGATGTAGGCGACCGCCAGTTCGCCGGCCAGATAGGGGTCTTCGGAGAAATATTCAAAATTCCGCCCGCCCAGGGGGGAGCGTTTGATGTTGACGCCGGGACCGAGGATCACGTCTACGTTCAGGGCAATACATTCCTCCGCCAATGCTTCACCCATTCTGTAGACCAAATCCGCATCCCACGTGGACGCGGCTGCGGAGGCAGTCGGAAAGCAGGTAGCCGGAAGACTTTCTGCCATCATTTCGTGAACGTCGGGCACGCGCCGGACGCCATGCGGTCCATCCGAAACGATCAGTTCCGGCACGCCCAGGCGTTCGATGGGCGTCGTCGACCAGGCGCTGGCGCCAATCGACAGGGCGGCCTTTTCCTCAAGCGTCATTTTGGCAATGATTGTTTGAATATCCATGGTGAAGTTCCTTTGCATCATTGGATGTTACACCTCCACTCCGCAGTGTACCACCTGGAGTTGACCCCAAGTCAAGGGGCAATTTTCAGGATTGACATGCTAGCTCCTGGTATGATACACTCATTTACACGTGTTAGCTAACACGTATTAACTGACTAATTCGCCATGGCCTTGTGCTTCAAGGCCTATTCAACAGCGATCTATGTCACGTTCCTCAAAACGTCCTACCCAACATGATGTCGCTCGCCTGGCCGGCGTTTCGCGGGGCACCGTTTCACTGGTCGTCAACGGTTTGGCCGATGGCAAGGTAGCCATCTCCCCGGAAACGTGCGCCAGAGTTTGGGCGGCAATCGAAGAGCTCGGGTATGTGCCCAATGCGGGCGCCAGGGCGCTGCGGTCCGGCAGTACAAAGACAATCGGGCTGATCATACCTGACCTGCACAATCCTCATTTCTGGGAAAACGCCGATGGGGTCGAGCAGGAAGCGCGTGCGGCGGGCTATCGTGTGCTCCTTTCCAGCATGGACCTGAACGCACAATATGGCGAAGATATCTTTAAGGATCTCTCCGGACGACGTATCGACGCACTGATCGTCATGGGGCTGGCAGTCGACCAGTCGCCGGAGTCCATGGCGACATTGACGCGCAGTCTCAGCCGCAACCTGCCGGTGGTAGAAGTCAATGATTCCGCCCGAGTTACTTCGCTGGTCGACCGTGTCGTTTCAGATTATCGTGCGGTCACTGCGGAGGCAATGGACCTGCTCTTCTCGCTTGGACACAGGCGCATTGCTTTTGTCAATGGCGTAGCGATTCCCGATCTCGCCCTGGACCGTCTGGGTTCCTATCAGGCAGCGCTATCGTCCAGGCAATTGCCGATCGAACTGGATCTGATCGTCAGTAGCGGTCCCACGTTTGAAGACGGCTATCAGGCGGCCTTACGCTTGTTCGGCCTGAACGACAGACCCACAGCCATTGTTGCAATCAACGACATTTTGGCCCTCGGCGTGCTGCGCGCCGCCAGCGATCGCGGACTTCGGGTTCCGCAAGACCTGTCTATCGTCGGCTACGACGACATGCCGGCGGCCAAATATCTGGTGCCGCGCTTGACCACGGCTTCCAAGGATCCCATCCGTATGGGACGCGAGGCCGTGCGCCTGGCGTTGAGCAGAATTGACCACCCGGGGCAGCCACCCCGAGTGGTAACGATACCTACCCAGTTTATCGTCCGCGAGTCGACGGGTCCTGTTCCCGCTGGCAGCTGACGCTGATGGCGGCATAGAAGCAAGATCAATAGCACTTATCCGGCTTGTAAAAACATCATCAATTCCGCAGCTCGGCATTCTTGGATAATTCCCCAGGAGGAGGTAGAGGCGATTCCGCAAATCCGAACGATAGTCAATAGCTTTTCTCTGCACACGATTCCACTTTGTCACTTTTCCGCTTCTATTCACATAGGAGAAGTCAGATGATTCGCACCAAATTGCTCATTCCGTTCATGCTCGTCCTGACCGCCCTCCTGATCGCGGCCTGTGCCGTACCGGTGGCTGCGCCTCAGGCGCCCGCCGACGCTCAGTCTGGCGAAGGAGAACCCGTTACGCTGACCTATCTCGTCGACGATAGCGAAGCCAACCAGGCTACGGCCAAAGCGCTTGCCGACGCGTATATGGCGCTCAATCCGAATGTGACCATCATCGTCGAGTCCCGGCCCGGCGGCACTGAGGGCGATAACGTCGTCAAGACGCGCCTGGCCACGGGTGAGATGACGGATGTCTTCTGGTACAATTCCGGTTCGCTGCTCCAGGCGTTGAACCCGAGCCAGACGCTCGTCGACCTCTCCGGCGAGCCCTTTATCGAGAATATTGCCGAATCCTTCATTCCCACCGTGTCCCAGGGGGACGCGATCTTCGGCGTGCCCAGCCAGACGGCCATGGGCGGCGGCATCCTCTACAACAAAAAGGTCTACGAGGAGTTGGGCCTGAGCGTGCCTACGACCTGGGAAGAGTTTGCGGCCAACAACGAAGCCATCAAGGCTGCCGGCATCGCGCCCGTGATTGCCACATTCGGCGACACCTGGACTTCGCAGCTCTTCGTCCTGGCCGACCACTACAACGTCGAGCAGGCTGTGCCAGGCTTTGCCGAGGAGTATACGGCGAACAACGCCAAATTCGCGACCACGCCTGCCGCACTCTTTGGCTTCCAGCACATGCAGGAAGGCTTTGAAAAGGAGTGGTGGCAGCAGGATTTTGCGACTACCAGATTTGAGCAGGGTTTGAATCTGCTTGCCCAGGGCGAAGGCGCCCACTATCCGATGTTGACTTTTGCCCTGTCGACAATCGCGGCCAATGCGCCTGACCAGATCGAAGATATCGGTTTCTTCGCCCAGCCGGGCGAAAGCGCCGACACGAACGGCGCGACGATCTGGATGCCGGCGGCGACCTACATTCCACAGACCACCAGCAACCTCGAAGCGGCCAAGGACTTCCTCGGCTTCATTGCCTCGCCTGCCGGCGTCGACGCGCTGAACGCCGCCATTCCGCCCACGGGTCCGTACGTCATCAAGGACGCGGCGCTCCCCGATTCCGTCTTGCCAGCCGTTCGGGAGGTTGCGGCCTACATTGATGCCGATCAGGCCGGTCCGGCCCTGGAATTTCTCTCGCCGATCAAGGGACCGTCTCTCGAGCAGATTCTCGTCGCCGTGGGCACGGGCCAGATGACGGCCGAAGAGGGCGCCGCAGCCTATGATGCCGACGTCGAGAAGCAGGCGCAGCAACTCGGTATTCCGGGCTGGTAGCCTGTACGGATAGTCTTTGTTGTGTGAACGCTAGGGTGGGACCGGCAGACGCCTGCCGGTCCCACCCTACTTGCGCCTTCACTCGATCCACTACTATCGTCACATGAGCAAATCTTCGCAACCCCAAGCTGTTCTGGCGACCTATCCCTACTGGTTCTATTTGCCCGCTGCTTTTGTGTTCGGCATCTTCTTCGTCGTGCCAACGGTGCTGGCTTTCTACTTCAGCCTGACGCGCTGGACGCTGTTCGATGCAACCTTCATCGGCTTCGACAATTACGTTACCTTCTTGAGTGAGCCGATGTTCATT
>CAYZLP010000200.1:0-7913 GCA_964478635.1 uncultured Caldilineaceae bacterium | reverse complement strand
CGTATCCATTGCAGTGGCATCACGGTGCAGTGTGACCATTGCGAAAATCCGTTTATGCACATCCATCACAGTCAGCCTACGCGTTTATCCATTCGCGTCCACATTACCCTGTGCATTCTGGAAGGAGATTCCCATGGTCGAGTATACGATCGACAACTTTGCAGTCCGTCATTGGGCGGGGCGATCGACCAAGCCCGGCAGCCCGGGTGTCGCAGTTACCGGCATCTATCTGTTCGAGGGCGATGCTTATCGGGGCTACGTTTACTTCTATCCCGATGGCACAGACCTGCGTGCGCCGGCCCTCAAGCGTGATCAGGGTCAGATTCAGCTCTGCTTCAATCTGTCCCAGTTGGACAGTACGCTGGCCATGCTGCACAACAATAATCCCGTAACCCTCTATTACCAGAGCCAAACTGATGCCGGCCTGAAGGCCGGGAAAGATCCATTCGCCCGCTAACCCGCACCCCGGGTCAGCCGGAGGCGGCCTCACCGCTCCGGCATAGGGCGGTTCGATGCGCTCCGCCTCTTGCGGAGCGCAAACCACAGCGCAGCACCCCCTTCTCATACCGTACGCTGCCGACTTCCATGCTCCACGCATTGGGCGGATTGGCGCGGCATTTCTCCATGGAAGGCATATTCTCATGCACCAGCGACAACCTTTCCACCGTTCGGCCCTTTCAGTGGGTTTTGCCTTGGCTTTACTCACCGGGTTGGCCTTTTTTCTGGGCCCGAACCTGATTGCAGCCGACCCGCCTAACCAACCCTTCGATCTGATCTACGAAGCCAAAGGCGTCAAGTATCGGGGCATCCAGCAGGGCCTGGGAATGTTGGATCAGACAGAAGGCACGATCTTTGACGTCGAGGTCGGCGGCCCCGTAGTCAAGGCCTACCTGATCTGGGCGGGGCTGGGGCGTGATGACGACGGCGTTGCGTTCCAACGCGGGACAGAAGCGCCCGTACCGGTTGCGCCCGAATACGTGTGGAACAACGACACCTACGGCGGCAACACCTGGAACTGCTGCGGCAACGAATTGAGCGTCTATGCAGCCGACATTACGAATCTCGACGTGGTTGCAGCGGGCGTTAACTCCTACACCGTCTCTGGCATGAGTATCGAGCACATGCGTAATGATCGGTTGGTGGAGGAGAACTGGGGGTACAGCCTGCTGGTCGTCTTTGAGGATCCCAGCCTACCGCGCCCGCGGGACATCTTCGTCAAGCTCGGGAATGACGGTCTCTTCTTTCGCTGGAGTGGCCTCCTGGGTCCCAATAGCGACGTCCAATGCATTGCCTTCGATCCGGCGCCGGTGACGCGTCAGGCGACCTTCAACGTCGTGATCGGTGGCGTGGAAAATGAAATCCGGCCCAATGGTCTCTGGGGCGCGGCCGGCAATGAACCCTACGTTGCTGCAGAGCAGGGCGGCACCTGGACTCAGACCCGGGGCATCATCAATCTGCCTGAATTCGGCATCAACGGCATTGGCGTCGGCGGCGAAATCGACGGCCCACTGGACGGCGACTTGACCGGAAACGGCATCGATTGGCCCTTCAGCGATATCAAGGGCAACGAATGGGATGAATATCCCGTCTTTGACGTCGCCATTGCGCCCGACCAAAACTGGGCTTGCGTCCAGATCGAATCGGCGGATCGAGGAGAAGCATTGCCCGTCGGTCCCGGCAACTTCAATCTACCCGCCAGTATCGGTTTCCTGGGCTTCATCGGCATTATTGAATCGGCCGATCAACCGGCAATCGATATCGAGAAAGCCACCAATGGGGAAGACGCCGACCAACCCACCGGGCCGGTTCTGGAGATCGGCCAGCCCGTCACCTGGACTTATGTTGTCACCAACACGGGCACGGTCACCCTGAGCGACGTGACCGTCTCCGACGACATCATCGGGCCGGTAAGCTGTCCCCAGGACACACTTGCGCCCGGCGCATCCATGACCTGCGTCATGACGGGCACCGCGGCGGCCGGCCAATACGCCAATCTGGGCGACGTCATCGGTACGCCGCCGGAAGGTCCTCCCGTCACCGATCGGGATCCGAGCCACTATCTGGGTGTCGGTCCCGACATCGATATCGAGAAAGCCACCAACGGGGAAGATGCCGATGAACCCACCGGTCCCGTGGTGGAAGTCGGTGACACGGTGACCTGGACCTACGTAGTCACCAACACGGGCACGGTCACCCTGAGCAACGTAACCGTCAACGATGACGTCATCGGCCCGGTAAGTTGCCCTCAGGATACGCTTGCCCCAGGTGCATCCATGACCTGCGTCATGACGGGCACGGCGACCGCCGGCCAATACGCCAATTTGGGCGATGTTGTGGGGACGTCACCGGCCGGCACGCAGGTTACCGATGAAGATCCGAGCCATTACTTCGCGGCCGGTCCGGCCATCGATATCGAGAAAGCGACCAATGGCGAGGATGCTGACGAGCCCACCGGTCCCTACATTGCGGTCGGCGGTGCGGTGACCTGGCTCTACGTGGTGACGAACACCGGCAATGTCCCGCTCACCAACGTGGCGGTTACAGACGATCAGATCGGGGCCATAACCTGCCCGCAAGATACGCTGGCCGTGGGCGAATCCATGTCTTGTACAGCGGAAGGCGTGGCCGTGCCGGGCCAGTATGCGAATCTGTCCGCGGTGACGGGCGTCTCGCCCACGGGTCAGGAAGTGACGGACCAAGACCCAAGCCATTATTTTGGCTCAGCGCCAGCCATCGACATCGAGAAAGCGACCAATGGCGAGGATGCCGACACGGCGCCGGGCCCCCAAATAGCGGAAGGAGGCGCGGTAGAGTGGACCTACGTGGTAACCAATATCGGCAATGTGCCTCTGACCAATGTCACCGTCACCGATGATGTGGAAGGCGCGATTGCTTGTCCGAAAGAGACTCTGGCCGTGGGTGAGTCCATGATCTGTACGCTCATGGGGACGGCGACGACCGCCGATTATGCCAACAACTCAACCGTGGTCGGCATTTCTCCCACGGGTCAGCAGGTAACGGATGAGGATCCGAGCCACTACACGCTGGAGCCTACATCCATCGACGATCCCGATGCGCCGGAGCGACCGGACCTGGACGTGTTCATCTACCTGCCGATTAGCGTCAGACAGTAGCGCATCAGAGGAGCATGGCCAGGCGTTACACAGAGAGCACAGAGAAGATGCAGAGAGCCACGGAGAGAGATCCAGAGAGAGCGGAGCAACTCCGTGGCGCTCATGGCCTTTCCCTGTGGCTCTCTGTGCAACGTCTTACAGTGTCCAGAATCGACTAGGCCGGCAACTTGACGCCAAATTGCTTGGCTTCCTCCTGGGCCCACTCGGGAATAGGCGTCGGTGCGGCCAAAGGCGGAAGGTCGGCCAGCGCTTCGGGGGTGACATCCACATGCAGTTCCTTGGACAAGCGTTCCACTACCGTCCGTAACACCTGCACCCGGGAGAAATACTTGTCGTTGCCGGCGACAATGGTCCAGGGCGCCTGGGCCGTGGTCGTCTTGATCAGCATGTCCTCGACCGCAGCCTCATAAACATTCCAGCGATCCCGGTTGCGCCAATCCTCGTCGGTCAGTTTCCAGGCCTTGTGGGGACGATTGCGCCGATCCTCAAAACGGCGCAACTGCTCCTCAGGGCTGATATGCATCCAGAACTTAAAGATAATCGCGCCGAAACCGACCAACTGCTGTTCGAACTGGCGGATTTCCCGGTAGGCCCGCCGCCACTCATCCTCGGTACAGAAGCCCTCAATACGTTCGACCATGACGCGACCGTACCAACTCCGGTCAAAAATGGCGATTTCGCCCCTGGGAGGCAGACGTCTCCAGAACCGCCAGAGATAGTGCTTGTCGGCGTCGTCACCTTTGGGCGCAGCGATCGGATGCACCTTGTAGCCCCGGGGATCCATGCGCTCGGTCAAGCGCTTGATGGCGCCCCCCTTGCCGGCGGCGTCCCAGCCTTCAAACACGATGACCACAGGCCGTTGCTGTTGATAGAGATGATAGCCCAAAATGCGCACCGCGGTCTGATAGTCGTTCAACTGGTGACGGTATTCGCTCTTCTCCAGCTTCTGGGTCAGGTCAACAATCTCAAGCATGATCTTCCTCCACACTCACCGCCTGGTCACCATTCACGGCGCTTGCGCCGGCCCCATCCGTGACGGCAACGCTCTCTCCGTGCCCGGCGCCTTTTTTGCGTTTCTTCGACTTGTCCGCATCCTGGGCTTCCGTCTTCGGTTCGCCATTTCCCCCCGCCTTCTTCGTCCCCTTGCCCTTCCGCTTCCGTTTAGCCTCAGTCTTTGTTTCAGCCTTAACTTTCCCCTTCCCCTTCGCGATCTTTTTCTTCCCCACCTGCGCTTCCAGCTCCTCCGCGGTCGGCCAGCGGGTCACCTCTAGATCAAGGGCCGTCTCAAGTCGGGCAATCAACGCGGAGAGCAAAGAATAGGTCTTGTAGTGCATGCTAGTGGCGGGGATCACGGCCCAGGGGCCATACTCGGTATGCGTATTGGTCAGCATATCTTCCACGGCGGCCAGATATTCATCATAGTGGCCGTGATTCTCCCAGTCCTCGGCCGTGACCTGCCAGGCTGTATCCGGATCCTGGGTCAGGCGAATGAAGCGGCGCAGCTGCTCTTCCTTGGTCATGTGCAGCCAGTATTTGATGATGACGGTTCCATCGTCGGCCAGGTTGCGCTCGAACGCATTGATCTCTTCATAGGCCCGAATCCAGTCCGGAATGGGCGTCAACCCGCGCACTCGCTCGACCAGTACCCGGCCATACCAGCTTCGATCAAAGATGGCCATTTGCCCCCGCCGCGGAATTTCCATCCAGAAGCGCCAGAGCCAGGGTTTTTGCTTTTCATGGGTCCGGGGCGCCTGTGTGGAAAGCACCTTGAAGCCCCGGGGGTCCAGACGTTCCGTCAGCGCGCGGATGGACGTACCCTTGCCGGCTGCATCCCACCCTTCGAAAACGACGATGACGGGAATCCCGCGTTCGAAGCATTCATTTTCCAACTCGTAAAGCCGCTCCAGTTGGGCCTTTTTGATCTGTTTATACGCCTTCTTGGACAGCTTCTGCGTTACATCAACCTGAGCCAGCTGATCTGCGCCGTTTCCCATGCCTCCCCTCCTCTGAATGCAGTGTCAGTAGTTCACGATTTGGCGAAAGACGAGATTCCTCGCTACCGTTTCGTCAGAGTGAAGATGCGTTCGCAAATCCGCTGTCGCTTTGCGACCACTTCGTGAGCGGAATGACAAATCGTGAGCTACTGAGTGTGGTTTCTCCAGTGTCGATGGATATACTCGGTTGTTTTCGCGTGCAATGAACTGTATCGGCTTATTGCTTCAAGCGCTTGAAGTAGACTTTCCGCTCCCCCCGGCCGGCCTCCAGAATACCCGTCATCTCCCACCCTTCAGCGCCCAAATGTCCCAAATAGTCCAGAAGAGAGGGTCCATCTTTCCAGTCGCGCAATTCATGGCCGTCAATGCTGCGCGGCCGCCAGCCGCGATAATCGTGTATCGTCAACTCCAGGTATTCCCAGACCGGGCGTTGTGCGGCTGCCGGCTTGGGCTTGTCCTTGGTCCCGACCGCGGTCAGAGGCTTGGGCGGATCGACCGACGGCAGTTGCTTTGCACTCCTTTCTTGCGCCGCGGGCGGAGACGCCTCGCCGAGCAATTCTCCCAACAAATCCGGGGTTTGTTTCCGGCTACTCATCCTCCACAATCCTTTCCGTCAGAGCACGGTAGTCCTCCGCGCCGGGAGAGCGACGGGCATATTCGAAGATCGTCTGGCCATGCCCCGGCGCTTCGGAGAGGCGAACGTTATAGCGAATCGGTGCGCAGACGCTCTCGCCGAAATAGTGTTCGAGCTGCTGCAAGATCTCGTCCGACTTCCTGACCCGGCGATCCATAAACGTTGGCAGCACGTAGCGCAGCCGCAAGTCTTCATGATATTGCTGAATGGTTTGAACGCTACGGGTGAATTCGAGCAGCCCCTGCAGGGCGAGAACCTCCAGCGCAACCGGCGTCAGAATTTCGTCCGCATAGAAAAGCGCATTGATTGCCAGTGCATCCCAGCCGGGCGCCGTGTCGATGACGACGTAGTCGAACTGTCCGTTAAATTGAGTCAGTGATTCGCTCAAGGTACGTTCACCGCCAAAATCCTTGCGCGCAATCAGCCGCTTGAGTCCGGCCAAGCTTGGCCCGCCGGCGAGGAGGGTCAAGTTCTCACGTGTGGTGAACAGGGTCTCCTCTGCAGAACGCTCTCCTGCCACCAGTTCGGCGATGCCCGCCGTTGGCTGCACGCCCAGCGTCTTGGCCACTTGATCTTGCGTATCCAGATCGATGAGGAGAACCCGGCGTCCGGCGCCGGCGAGTCCGGCTGCCAGGTTGACGGCGGTGGTCGTCTTGCCGACACCACCTTTGGATAGCGCAACGGCAATCTTGCGCATGATTCGTCCTTTTCACAGTGCTTTGCGTCCTGAGTCGGCTGCCGCCGCACTTATTATAACAGAAAAGCACCTGCTATAATGAGTCGGCAAAAACCAATCCCGTCTGTCATGACCGGAGCGCCTGCCTATGAGCCATACCGAGGATCCGTTGCTGGCCGAATTGCTGACCAAATTTGCTGCGGCCGACACCTGCTGGATGAGCAGCGTGCGGCCGGACGGACGCGCGCATCTGGCCCCCATCTGGCATGTCTGGCATGAGGGCTGCGCCTATGTCTGCACGCCGGCCCGGGCCGTGCGCGCCGTCAATATCGCGCATAACGCCAGCGTGAGCCTCTCCCTGCCCGATCCCTACGCCGTGTTCATCATCGAGGGCACGGCCCACCCGGCGCCGGAGATGGAGGCCACGCTGCAGCCGCACTTCTATACGAAATACGACTGGGACATCAGCACCGATCCAGACTACGATCTCATCCTGCGCATCACGCCCCGCAAGATCATGGCCTGGGGCGATCACGGCGAGGGGCGCTGGCACTTCCCGGAAAGCGCAGCCCATGATCCCGGCTAAATACCCGGTCGATCTGCAGGTCCATTCCACCTGTTCCGACGGCACCGATACGCCCGCCGAATTGGTGGCCAAGGCCGCGCGTGCCGGGATCCGCGTGCTGGCCCTGACGGACCACGACAGCGTTCTGGGTGTGGACGAGGCCAGGACAGCCGGCGAAGCGCAGGGCGTAACCATCCTCCCGGCCCTGGAGTTCAGCACGACGCCCGATCCGGAGAATGACCTGCTCGATATCAACATTTTGGCCTATGGCATCGATCCCCATGCGGCCGAACTGCGGACCATGCTGCAGCGGGTCATCGACAGCCGCATCGAGCAGAAGATCCGCCAGATTGAACGCCTCCAGGCCTATGGCATTGACGTACCCGTGGACGAAGTGCTGGCCGCGGCCGACGGCGTGCCGGGGCGCGTCCACATCGCCCGGGTGGCCCTGCAGCGCAACCCGGATCGCTTTGCAGACATCGACGACGTCTTTCGCCAGTATCTTGCCACCGACGCCGCCCATTCTACTTATGTCCCACGCGCGTTCAGCCTCAGCGTCTTCGACGCCATCGAACTTACTCACGCGGCCGGAGGGAAAGCTGTGTTGGCCCATCCGGGCAGTTATGTGCGCATACGCGATGTGGACGAAGTCATCGCCCGCCTGGCCGACGCCGGGCTGGATGGGCTGGAGGTTCGCTACACCTACGGCCAGAATCGAGGCCACAAGGGCGCATCGCCGGCCAAGGTCAAGGCCGTCATCGCCCATTTCGACGCACTGGCGGAAATCCTCCTGGCCCGCCATTTCCGTGTGACAGCCGAGATGGTCGATGCCGGCGCCCCTGCCGACGCGGCCGTCGTCATCGGCGACCGCGCCCTGAAGGACCCGCCTGCTCCGGCAGGCGACCTGGAC
>CAYZLP010000199.1:3871-7923 GCA_964478635.1 uncultured Caldilineaceae bacterium | reverse complement strand
CGACGCCAGCATCGGCCTGGACGGCGGCGTCCATCGCACCTCCTTCAAGCCCGAGATTCACCTGGGCATCAAGGCCATTCTGGCGGTGGAGCTGCGGGTCAAGAGCCACGGCATCGACTTTTGGAGCGGCCGGGCCCAGCTGCTGCAGAGCAAGAGCGCGGCCTGGCGCCTGGTCCACTGCCTCGGCTCCATCTTCAGCCCCGACGGCCGCATTCTCATCGAGGGTTGGTACGACGACCTCCTGCCGCCGGATGAGGACGACCTCTACTACCTGCGCCAGGAGCTACAGCACTTCGACCGCGCGGAACTGGCCCGGCAGTTGGGGCTCACGGCCGATTTTCCCTATGACGATGATATCGAACTGCTCAAGGCAATCCACTACGGGGCATCCTGCAACATCGCGGGGCTGGAGTCAGGCTACACGGGCCCGGGCATGAAGACCATCGTCCCGGCCGAGGCCACGGCCAAGCTCGACTTCCGCTGCCCACCCAACCTGGAGCCGGCCGACCAGCTCAAGAAGCTGGCGGCTCACTTGCAGAAGCATGGCTTCGACGATGTGGAGATTGGGGTGCACACGGCCCGGGCCAATCCCTACAAGACGCCCGTGGCCGAAGCGATCAGCCAGGCGGTCATCGCTGCGGCCGACGCGGTCTGGGGCGAGGAGCCCCTGGTCATGGGCGTCAGCACCCAGGGCACCATCATGATCAACGTGCCCCACCCGGCCGTCCTCAGCGGCTTTGGCGCGGCCGAGAACAATCTCCACGCCCCCAACGAAAACATGCCTATCGATCGCTATATCCAGGGCATCAAATTCGCGGCCACGATCTTCGAGGAATTCGCCCGGCGGGGATAGACCGTGATGATAGACCGCGGATGACGCGGATTGGGCGGATCAAGGCGGATTCTTCTTTTAGAAAGAAATCCGTGAAAATCCGCCCAATCCGCTGAATCCGCGGTCTATCCTTGCACGGGTCCATCCTCACGGTCGTACGAAGCGCCCGGTTCCGGGTTCGGCCGTGATTTGGCCGTCGGCGTAGACGACTATGCCGTTGACGATGGTCGTGTGGACCTTGCCCTGGACGGGGCGGCCATGATAGAGGCGCTCGATGCTCTTGGCCTTGGAGAACCAGCGGGTCGAATCAACCCGGCCGGCGCCGCGGGGGTCGTAGATGGTGATGTCGGCGTCGGCGCCGGGCAGGATGACGCCTTTGCGCGGGTAGAGGTCGAACAACTGGGCCGGCTGGGTGCAGATGAAGCGCACGGCATCTTCCAGCGTCAGGCGGCCGGTCAGGGCCTCGGTCATGACCCCGGGCACCAGGGCCTCGATGCCCGGCGCGCCGATGGCGCCCTGCCAGATGTTGTCGAGCCCTCGCTCCTTCTCGGCCAGTGTAAAGGGGCTGTGGTCCGTGGTAATGGCCAGCAACGAGCCGTCCAGCAGACCGGCCCAGAGCGCCTCCTGGTCCGCCTCGGTGCGCAGCGGCGGCTTGATCATGGCGAAGGGGCCATGACGATCCATGTCCTCGGCCGTGAAGAAGAGGTAGTGGGGACAGGTCTCGCCCGTCATGGGCAAGCCCGCGTCCTGCGCACCTTGGAGCACCTCCAGGGCCATGGCACAGGAGACGTGGGCAAGGTGGACGTGGGTGTCGATTTCGGCGCAGAGAACGGCCAGATCGGCCACGGCCATGGCTTCGACCACGGGCGGGCGACTCTCTACGAATGCCGCCGGATCGGTGCGACCGGTCGCGCGAATTCGCGCGTTGAAGAGCTGGATCAGCCGCTCATTCTCGGCATGAAAAGAGACGAGGCGCCCGGTCTCTTTCACCATCTCTAGCGCGGTGTAGAGATCCGACTCGTTTTCCAGGCAGAGCCCCTCAAACTCATCCTCGCGCCCTGGCTGGATGGCGTGGGTGAAGATCTTGTAGCCGCATGCGCCCGCCTCGGCCATGCCCATGATCTCATCCCGATTCAGGAGGCCGGGCGCGCCGTAAAGGCCGAAGTTGACCACGCTCTCCGCCTCCCCGAGGGCCTTGCGGCTTTCGAAAACCTCAACCGTGGCGCAGCAGGGGATGCTGATGGGCATCTCCAGGACCGTGGTCACGCCGCCGGCCGCCGCGGCCCGGGTTTCACTGGGAAAGGTGGCGCGCTCGGGATAGGAAGGCGCGCGCACGTGAAAGTGGATGTCGATGGCGCCGGGCATGACCAGCAACTCTTCGGCTATGATCTCCTGCCGCGCAGCCGGCAAGGAGCCGGGGCTGGCAACCAGGACGATCTTGTCTCCTTCTAATCCGATGTCGGCGGGGTAAACGCCCTCTGTCGAGACGACACTGCCGCCTTTGATTGCGATATCAAGCATGGGGAGCCCTCGATTTGTGAATGTTACGGTTCTCCAAACAGACTTTCATCCAAGAAACGCTGCAGTATGGTATACGTTGTCTCCAACTCAGCGATGTCGGTGTATTCATCGGTCGAGTGAGCAACCTCGTAGGTGCCCGGGCCGAAGACGACCATCCCGCCCCGAACCACGTCGACCAGGTGCTTGGCGTCGCTGCCGGGCAGGTAGCCCACAGGTTCGGCCGGCGTGCCGGTCTCTTCGGCGCTGATCTGCAGGAAACGCCGGGTGTGGGCATTGTCGGCGTCGGTCTGAAACCAGTTGCTCACCAGGAAGCTGTCTACGCTGTACTGACGCTCCGGGTCCCGGGCCTGCCGTGCGGCCACAATGGCCTGCAGCTCGCCGATAACGGCCTGGGGGTCTTCGCCGGGAACCATGCGCCGGTCGACCCGGATGGTACAGCGGTCGGCCACGACGTTGCTGCCCACGCCCCCCTCGATGAGCCCCACATTGATGCTAGCGGACCCCAGAAGCGGATGGGGTCGCGCCTCCAACACCTCTTGCTGGTAGCGCTCCAGATCCACGATCAGGTGGGCCATGCCGTTGATGGCGTTGCGCCCCCGCCACGGGTCGGTGGCGTGGGAAGTCCGGCCGGCCACGTGGAACGCGGCCCGCAAGACGCCTTTGTGCGCGGTGGCGACCCGGTTGTGAGTCTGCTCGCCCACCACGGCGAAGTCGGTGGGCGGCAGGTAACCATTGTCGGCCAGCCATTTGGTGCCCAGCTGGCCGCCTACCTCCTCATCCGCCGCGCAGACGACGACCAGCCGGCCGCGCAGAGAATCGGCCCGGTCCTGGAGAGACGCGCCGGCCAGCAGCATGGCGGCCAGGGGCGCCTTGTCATCCACGCTGCCCAGGCCATAGATGCGCCCGTCATCCACTTCACCGCCAAAGGGGTCGTAGGACCAGCGGGCGTTCTGTCCAAGGGGCACCGTATCGATATGGGCGTGATACATGACCGTGGGTCCGTCGTCATTCCCGATCTCCCCCACCACGCTCCACGCACGATCGTCGGGCGCGATCATGGTCGTGGCAAAGCCGGCCTCATCCAGAAAACCCCGGCAAAACTGTGCCACGGCCCGGCAATCCCCCGGCGGATTCGGCGACGGAATGCGGATGAGTTGTTGGAGCAGGTTGGTCAGAGCTAATTGAGTCAAGAGACTGCCTCCTGCGGATACATAAGCAGCGGAGATTGAGACATTGGAGATTGGGTTACGCAGCGAGCACCCTCTTGCGGGTTCTCGATGGTCAGAAATACGACCGCATCAATCTCTCGATCTCTAATTTCTCAAACTCCTCGTACCCGCGCCAATATTACCCCCATCCGCGCCAGTGCTTCCTCCAGCTTCTCTTCCGTCTGGAGATAGCTGATGCGCAGCCAGTCGGACCACTTTTCGCCGAAGGCGGTGCCGGGGAAGATGAGAACGTGCCCTTCTTTGAGCAGCAGATAGCTTAACTCAAAGGCGCTGAGTCCGCTAGACGCGGCGTTGGTGTAAACGAAAAAGCCGCCCTGGGGCTCCGTATAGGTGAGACCCAGCCGGGTCAAGCCTTCCATCAGCAGCCGGCGTCGCCGGTCATAAACGTCATAGTATTTGTCGATCACGTCCTGGGGACCGGTGATGGCGGCCAGGGCCGCATACTGGCTCACGGTCGACGTCGGGCCGGT
>CAYZLP010000199.1:0-3771 GCA_964478635.1 uncultured Caldilineaceae bacterium | reverse complement strand
GTGGGAATCATGACCATGCGCCCGCCGGCCTGGGCGATGGCCTGGTCGTAGCTCGTATAGCGCGGGTCGGGCACCAGCACCTCATCGCCCGGGTCCAGGAGCGCCTGCATGATCAGGAAGAGGGCTTCCTGGCCGCCGGCCGTCACCAGGACGCCTTCGGCGGTGACGGGGATGGCGTTGTCGTTGCGCAACTTCTCAGCGATGGCCTCGCGCAGGGCTGGCAAGCCTGCCGGCGGCGTCGGCCGATCGGCCAGGCCGCTTTCTACGGCTTGCTGCGCGGCGGCGATCACGTGGTCCGGTGTGTCCATGTCCGGATCACCCCGGCCCAGGGCGATGACGTCGGGCGTTTGCGCGGCCAGCTCCATGAGGGCATAGCGCAGGGCCGTGCCGTCGTTGGCCACCCGCCGCAGTTCGGTCAGGTCGACCGGTTCGCCGGGCAGGGATTGAACGGTAGAATCACTCATGGCTGGGCTCCTTCCAGCACGGCCAGGGCTGCGTACTGACCCGGCGCGGGCGTGCAGATGGTCATGGCTTGCTTCAGGGTCCGCACCTTGACGGCCAAAGGACCGGGGCTGGCGAACCAGGTCACGTTCCAGGCCTCAAGGCCGGCTTCCTCGCCGAAATCGCCCAGCACCAGTAGCTGCGCCAGGCCCGGCCCGAAGTCGGCAAAGGGGCTCAGTGCGGCGGGTACGAATTCGGGCGTCTCCAGGGTGTCGGCGATGATGACGGCAGCGGGGTCGATTTCGTGAACCGCGATCGGACTCTGCGGATGCCAGATCCAGACGCCGGGTGCGGCGGCAAAGGGTTCTTGGTCGCGGTATTCTGTGAGCGTTGCGCCGGCCAGCATAGCCGCCGGGCGATAGGCGTCCACCCGGCCCGCGGGCACGTACACGCGCCCGCCCTCGGCCAGGGTGCGCAGGGCCACGAAGCGGGTCTCCCGCGCGCCGCCGGCGATGACCACGCCCTCGTCGGGATCGACGGTGATCCCGGCCCCGGCCAGGGCTGCGGCCACCCGTTGGCAGAGCGGGGCAATGCCCGGCCGGCGGGTATAATGGTCGCAGCGGTGCGCGGCCATGGCCCCGGCGACGGCCGCGCGTACGGCCGGACCGGTCGATGTTTCCGCGTCCTGATGCGGGGGTTGCAGAGATTGAAGAACGCGGGCCCGTTGGGCGACGGCACGGCCCAGAGGTGTTTGCTCGGTCATTCACTTGCTCCTGTGGTTGGCGCTGGAGCCTCACCCTGCTTCGACGCTTAAGGCGTCGAAGCTGTCCCTCTCCACCAAGGTGGAGAGGGACGCGTAGCCTCCGTATAGGAGGCGGAGCAGGGTGAGGCACGCTGCGTTAATCGTCAAACGGCCAGGCGATCCCGTTCGCCGCGGCCAGGTCACGCAATTCCGCGTATATCTCCGGGTCGACGGGCACACCGGATTGCTTTTTCGCCTGCATACGTCGCCATTCCAACTCGCCGGGCAGGAGAATCTCCTCCACATCCGGCCGGGTGCGGCTGCCCTTGACCATGGTGATGAAGTCGGCCAGGCGTGCATAGAACTCGGCTCGGGGCATGAACCACTCGATATCGTAGGCGACAAACTGGTGACCTACGTCCTGGCGGGCGGGGTCGGCATAGAGCGCGGAACCAAAGGCGCCGGCGCCCAGGACGCCGGTCAGCACGTCGGTGATGAGGCTCAGTCCGTAGCCCTTGTATTCGCCCATGGGCAGGAGCGTACCGTCCATGGCCGCGGCCGGGTCGTCGGTAAACTCGCCTTCCTTGGTAATGGCCCAGGTCAGGGGCATCTTCTTGCCGTCGCGCATGAGCCAGCGCATCATGCCCTTGCCAGCCATGGTGATGGCCATATCCAGGATAATGGGCATATCGTCCGGCCCGTCGCCCGTGGGAATGGCCACAGCCCAGGGATTGGTACCCAGGATCGGGTCGATGCCACCCCAGGGCGCCATTTCGGGACCGGCATTGGTCATGCTCACGCCGATGCAGCCGGCGGCCAGGGCCTGGCTGGCCGAGAAGCTGGCCGAGCCGAAGTGGGTGCTGTGGCGTACCAGGGTCATGCCGACGCCGCAGACCTTGGCCTTCTCAATGGCCATGCGCATGGCCTTGACCGCGACCACCGTACCCGCGCCGTTGTGGGCGTCGAGCAGGGTCAGGGCCGGCGATTCCTTGACGATCTCCAGGCGTGCAGCCGGGTCCAGCAGGCGCTCGTTGACGCGATCGAGATAGGCGCTCACCCTGCGCACACCCTGGCCCTGGCCCTGGAGATTGCGCAGCTCGCTGGTAATGAGGGCCTCGGCGATAATGTCTGCATCTTCGGGCGCCAGGTCGGTCGTGCGCAGGAGCTGCCGGGTCAATTCCCGCAGGGGTTCGACCGGCACGTAGCGCAGGGGAATGACTTCCGTTTTGTAGTCACCCGTATACTCAACCATCTACATCTCCTTGTGGTTTAGGCGCCCTGACTCTGTTCCGACAGGGCAACCGTTGTCAATTGCATGAGCGCCCCGACCCCATCCAACTGTTCGAACGTCATGCAGCTCCGATAGATGGCATCGGCCTGCCCGGCATCCATGATGCGGGCGGTCAGGGCCGCGAATTTGGCGCGAAGGTCGGCTTCATTCATGCGGAACTCGGGCTCGCCCTTGGCATAGGCGACGTGGCCGGCATGTTGCTCGCCGTTCCGCAGCGTGACGATCACCTCGCACCCATTCTGTTCCGGATAAACTTCATCGAATTCGGGGGCGACCTCAACGTCGGTGATATGTCGCAACCGGCGCACCGTTGGCGTATCCCAATCGGCGAAATCATCGGGCCAGGCCGAGCCATTGGCCAGCGCCACGGCCGCCGCGACCCGAATGCTGAGGCCGGCAACCTGTTGGGACGGCGGATCAACAGCGGCGCGGAAGGAAGGCTCCAGCGCATAGCGGTACGTCCGAATGCGAATCCGGTCGACAGCGGCCGGGTCCAACGTTACTTCGCGCTGGATCGCCTGGACCGCATCAATGGCCTGGTGCGTATGGCGACAGCCGCCGTGCGGTTTGAAGGCCGTGCTCATGATGGCAAATTCCTGCCCCAAGTCGGACAAATCGAGCGTCATCTGACCGGGTCCAAAAGCCCGCAAGAAACCATACTCGCCGTCCAGGGCTTCGCTGGGTCCGAGAAAGCCGGCCCGGGCGAGGGAGACGGCAAAGAGGCCGCTGCGGGCGGCAAATCCGGCAATCAGATCCTTGGTATCACACGGTTCCGGATCGTAGACGTATTGCTCGGTGCCCGCGGCCATGTCTGCGGCTAGGGCAACGGCATGGGTCAATCGGCGACGGTCCAGCCCGGCGCAGCGACCGGCGGCCAGGGCAGCGGCCATGGGCCCCACAGTCCCTTTTACATCCAGGCCCCGTTCGCGCTGGGCAATGCGTACGGCCGATCCGATGCGCACGGCGAAGTCATAGGCCGCCACGACGGCGCAGATGAATTCACGGCCCGTCGTCCCGTGGATTTCGGCCGTGGCCAGGGCCGCCGGCACGACCTGGGAAGCAATGTGGCTCGCGCTCCGGTGGGAGTCATCCATGCCCAAGATTTTGATCATCACGCCATTGGCGAAGGCAGCCTGCTCTGCGCTCGTGCGACGCCCGTCGCCGAATATGGTTGCATCTGGCATGGGTGATCCGGACAGGGCAAAATCCGCGGCTTTTCTGCCCAACGCTCGCTGGTAGCCACCCAGGGCCGTACCGATCGTATCGAAAATCAACCATTTGGCCATATCAACCGCCT
>CAYZLP010000198.1:0-7925 GCA_964478635.1 uncultured Caldilineaceae bacterium | reverse complement strand
CTCGATATCGTCCATGCCCACGATGGAGAGATCGCCGGGAATATTCAGATTTTGCGCAGACGCGGCCTGAATCGCGGCCAAGGCCAAAACGTCGTTGGAAGCAAAAATCGCCGACGGTCGCGGGTCAAGATTCAGAAGTTGACGCGTCGCTTCCCTCCCCCCTTCCACGCTGTAAGGGGCGCCGACGATCAGTTCTTGATCCTCGACCAGGCCTTTCGCGGCGTGAAAATCGCCATAAGCGCGCCGGCGTGATTGACTGGTTCCCCGATGTCCCCAAATCAAGCCGATACGTCGATGACCCAAGTCGTACAGATAGTTGAGCGCCTGGAGCGTACCCTGGTAGCTGTCTGAACCCGCCATGTCGAACGCTGCGTATTTCTGACGAAGACCAAGAATCACGGTGGGAATGCCCAGACTTTTCAATTCCTCCGGAGAGATGCGGGCAGGGTTGAGCGCGATGGCATCAAAGCGATTGCGCCGGACCATTTCCATCAGGTTTCGTTCCTGCTCGTAATTCCAGTCGCTGTTGGCAAACACGACGCCATAGCCCGCCCTCGCCATTCCGTCCTGCAAACCGCGGGCAACGCCGGGCCAAAACGGATTGTCGATGTTGGGGAGCAGCAGCATGACCATCTCAGTGCGATTGGTGCGCAGGCCCCGGGCGACGGCATTCTGGGCATAGCCCAATGAATCGATGGCTGCCATCACCTGTTGCCGCGTTCGCTCGGAGACAGAGGTATCCGTGCCCTGCAAGACTCGAGAAACGGTCGATTTGGAGACGCCCGCCGCGCGGGCTACGTCCAGAATTGTCGGATTTTTCTGCATAGGCATCAAAATGGGAACGTTCCCATGCCGGACCAAACAAAATTAGGTAGAGAAAATGGGAACGTTCCTATTGTAGCAGAGCTGAATCGGGGATGTCAACCACTTTTGCGATATCTGAGTGCATTTGGAGTTTTTCTGGTTTTCACCCGGTGGAGGCATTTGCGGGCAGATGAAACAGCAAATAAAAAACGGGACCCGGATGACCCAGGTCCCGTATCGCATGCTAACGGTGATTGCGACAGGTGAGGCTACGAAGCGGTTGCCTGCTCTTTCGCGTAACGCTCTTTTTCTTCCCGGACCAATTCTCGGCGCAACACCTTGCCGATCTGGGTTTTGGGCAGCTCGTCCCGGAATTCGTAGAGGCGCGGCACTTTGTAGGGCGCAAGGTTTTCGCGGCAATACGCGTCGATCTCTTCCTGCGTCGCATTCTTGCCCGGCGCCAGGACGATGAAGGCTTTCACCGTCTCGCCCCGCTTGGGATGGGGTGAACCGACGACCGCGGCTTCCATGATGGCCGGATGCGCGAAGAGGATCTCCTCGACCTCACGCGGGACGATGTTGTAGCCGCCGGCAATGATCAGGTCCTTCTTGCGATCGACGATGTAGAAGTAACCTTCCTCATCCATCTTGGCAATGTCACCGGTATGCAGCCAGCCGTCGTGGCTGACCGTCTTGGCCGTTTCGTCCGGGCGGCCCCAATAGCCCTTCATGACCTGGGGACCTTTGACCCGCAGTTCACCTTCATCGCCGACACCCAGAGGCTGGTATTCTCCGCTTTCATCCGGTTCCAGCGTCACGATCTGTGCGTCGGTGCTGGGAATCGGCACGCCGATGGAGCCGGACTTCCGCTGGCCGAAGAGGGGATTGGCATGGGTTACCGGCGAGGATTCCGTCATGCCGAAGGCCTCCACCAGAATGCCGCCCGTGATCTCCTCAAACTGCTGTGCAACCTCTACGGGCAACGCCGAACCGCCGCTCAGGCAAGCTTTGACGCTGCGCAGGTTGTATTCCTGCACCTTGGGGTGATTGATGATGCCGATATACATGGCCGGCACGCCGGGGTAGAGCGTGATCTTTTCATTTTGCAAGACATCGAGAATATGGGAGGTGTTGCGCGGATCGGGCACGATCACCAACTCGGCGCCGATATAGGTGCCAAATAGCATGGCCACCGTCATGCCGTAGACGTGAAACGCCGGCAGGGCAAAGAGCACGCGTTCACCACCATACTCAACTTTCGTAAACCAGGCGTCCATCTGGGCCAGATTGGCTGCCAGATTTCGGTGGGTTAGTTCGGCCGCCTTGGGCACGCCTGTCGTGCCGCCCGTATATTGGAAGAGCACGGTCGAACTGGTATCAATGTCTATATTCGGGGCTGCCGAGGACGCGCGTTTCACCAGATCGTTGAAGTGATGAACGTCCGGCGCAGACGGCACATCCACCATTTGACCCGCACTGCGTACCTGCTTCTCGACAAGACCCTTGAACGGCCAACTCAGGGTATCCGGCACATCGGCCACGATCACGTTACGAACCGAAACTTTGTCCCGGATCTGGGCCAGGCGATCGTAGAGACCGCTCATGATGATCATCGTTTCGGCCCCGCTGTCGGAAAGCTGATGCTGCACTTCACGGGGTGTGTAGGTGGGATTTGTGTTGACCACAGTCCCCCCGGCCTTGAGCACGCCGAAGAATGCCACAATAGTCTGGGGCAAATTGGGAAGCATGATCGCAACACGATCGCCGGGCTTCACACCCAGGGAAATGAGGGCGTTGGCAAATCGGTTCGACAGCTCATCCAGCTCTCGATAGGTGAGCTTCGACTGGATCACCAATCCCATGGGCAGATACTTGAGCACCATGCGCACGGCCGTGTTGCTCGGAAACTTGGCGGCAGTCTCATGCATGATCTGGTGTAAAGGCATTTCCGGAATGTCAATCGTTGCTGGAACGCCTTTCTCATAGTGGGCAAACCACGGACGCTCAATGGACATGATCACTCCTTTGGCTATGGGTTACACGGCGCTTAAATCTACCAGGCGCCAGTTCCCATCTGGTTCGCGGCGCGTTGGCAAAATATGCGTTTGCTTCTCGGATGCTGCAGGGAAGGCGGTACGGTACCTTTGACAACTACTCATGAGCAACATATACTCAGCCTGGGATATGAGCGGTGTCGGATTGCTTCCATGCGGCGCCATCATACGGTATCTGTGACATTTCGTCAATATGCGGCATTACAATATGGCTGGAGTACGCTATGCCCAAGGCACGCGTCAAGTGGATTGAAGAAAAAACCTTTCTCGGCGTTGACATCAACGGCAAGGGCGCGCTCATGTCGGGGGGCGGCGATGGTCCCGGCGTCAGTCCCATGCAGATGCTGCTCCTGGGGTTGGGCGGCTGCTCCATGGTCGACGTGCTCATGATTCTGGAAAAGCAGCGCATGCCCGTCGCCGACGTCGAAATTGAGCTAGAGGGCACGCGGCGCCGTGAGGGCGACTATCCCCGGCCCTGGGAGACCATCCATATGCATTTCATCGTCTACGGCGATAACTTGGACGAACAGAAGGTCGCGCGTGCGATCGACCTGAGCGTGGAGAAATATTGCGGCGCGCACGCCACATTGTCGGGCGTAGCCAAGATAACCCACGATTTTGAGATTCGTTCCCAGAGCAGTTGATTATGACCCAAAGAAACGAACTTCCCGCCGGTTCCGGCAGCAGCACACTTGTCGAGAACCTTGTCGACCGCATGATCAACTCGGTCGATGACGCCGACGCCCGGGCCGCTGTCGAGCGGGTCGACCGGCTCCGGGTCCAGCTGCCCGATGCGGACGCGGACGCGCTGGTCGACGCCTTGATCCGGCGTAAGGCGGTTCAAGGCGGCATGGTCGGCGCGGCTACAGCGGGGGCGGCCTTCATTCCGGGCGTCGGCACCCTTACCTCCGTGGTGCTGGGCACGGCAGCCGACATGAGCGTCAGTCTGCGCCTGCAAACCGAACTGGTGCTGGAGATTGCCGCCGCCCGCGGCCATGAGTTTTCTTCGGATGAGTGGCGCAACACGGTCATGATCGTTACCGGCGTCAGCGTGGGTGCCGAACAGCTCTTCACCGAAGCGAGCAAGCGGCTGGCCAGCAAGGCAACCCGCCGCTTTGCAGGCCGCGGTTTCATCAAGGCTATACCGGTCATCGGCGTTGTCGGCTCGGCCGCAGCGAACATGCTGTCGACTTACATCATCGGCAAGCGGGCAAATGCCTATTTTTCCCTCGGCCCGGAGGCAGTCGAGTCGCCGGCTGAAATCTTGAGGGCGCTGTCGGGGATGGATGAGCGGACGCTGGCCGGCTGGTTGGGCGAGAGCCTCCAGGCCGCCGGGACGCTCTTCGCCACGGGCGCAGCGGCAGTCGGACAGCAGGCCGCCAATCTGGGCGGGGCCGGCCTTGATGCCGTTGCCAGACGCCTGCCCCGGCGGCGCAAGGAGGGATAAGCCCATGCTGCAACGTCTGAAGAAAACCCTGGGTCTGACAACGGACGCGCCTTCGCTTCCGCCGGAGGATCGCCCCGAATCCCGGGACAACACGCCCAAACCTAATGTGGTGGACGTCACCGACGAAGACTTCGCTGAGGTGGTCGAGGCGAGTGATCGCCTGGTCGTGGTTGATTTCTGGGCCGAATGGTGCGAACCCTGTCACACCATGTCCGCCTATGTGGGCTTTCTCTCCCTGGACTATGCCGACGAGCTACTTGTCGCTGCCCTGGACGTCGACGAGAATCCTGAGACGCCGCCCCGCTTCAACATCATGGGCCTGCCTACCCTCCTTTTTCTGCGCAACGGCGTCGAGGTCGGTCGCCAGGTCGGCATCGTCCCGTATGAGGCATTGCGGAAGTCGGTTGAGGAGCTGCTGCATCAGCCGTAGGCAGCAGTCGGTACCGCGGGGCCCATCACCCTGTTTCGGATAATATCAATTCCTACTTTCCATTTATTGGAGTCATCCCATGCGAATGTCGCATCTGTTTTTTCAGACACTACGCGAGGTGCCTGCCGACGCAGAGATCGTCAGCCACCAATTGATGCTGCGGTCCGGGCTCATGCGCCAGTTGGCGGCCGGCATCTTCGACTACATGCCTCTTGGCCAGCGCGTGAAGCAGAAGTGTGAAGACATCATGCGCGATGAAATGAACGCCATCGGCGGCCAAGAGGTCACCCTGCCCGTGGTCCATCCGGCCGAGGTCTGGCAGCGCAGCAACCGCTGGTACGAAATCGGCAGCGACATGGCGCGCCTTAAGGATCGCAACGATCGGGATATGTGTCTGGGCATGACTCATGAAGAGGTGATTGCCGATCTGGCCCAGCAGGTGGTCAGCAGCTACCGCCAACTGCCCTTCATCCTCTACCAGATCCAGACCAAGTTTCGGGACGAGCCTCGCCCCCGGGCCGGCATGATCCGCGTGCGCGAATTCACCATGAAGGACGCCTACACCTTCGACCTGGATTGGGCCGGACTGGATGCGGTCTATCCGGAATTCTACCAGGCCTATTTCAACATCTTCCGCCGCTGCGGGCTGGACGTCATCGCAGTGGAGAGCGATGTGGGCATGATGGGCGGCACCATGGCCCACGAATTCATGGCCCTGACGCCCATCGGCGAAGACACGCTGATTCTCTGTGACGCGTGCGGCTACAAAGCAAATCGCCAGGTGGCCGAGTTCCGCAAGCCGGCGCCCGTCGTCGAAGAGGCACTGGCGCTGGAAGAGGTCCATACGCCCGACGTCAACACGATCGCCAAACTGGCCGAGTTCCTCGACATCCCCGCGAGCAAGACCGCCAAGGCGATCTTCATGGTGGCCGAAGTCGAGGGTGACGACGGTGAACCCCGGGAGCAGTTTGTCTTCGCCGTGGTCCGGGGCGACATGGATCTGAACGAAACCAAGCTGACCAACGCGGTCAAGGCCCGGCGCTTGCGCCCGGCCCGGACCGAAGAGATCGAGGCCATCGGCGCCGCGGCCGGCTATGGTTCACCGGTGAATATCAAGCGGGAGCAGGTGGTGCTGGTGGTAGACGATCTGATTCCCCAAAGCGCGAATCTGGTGGCAGGCGCCAACAAGGCGGGCTATCACTTCCGCAATGTCAACTACGGCCGGGACTATGAGGCCGACATCGTTACCGATCTGGTTGCCGTGGAAGAGGGCTTTGCCTGCCCCAACTGCGGCGCGCCGGTGCAGTCCGTGCGCGGCGTCGAGGTCGGCAACATCTTCAAACTCGGTACCAAGTACAGCGAAGCCATGGGCGCTTTCTATCTGGACGAGAAGGGTGAGCGCAAGCCCATCATCATGGGCTCTTACGGCATCGGTACCGGCCGGCTCATCGCCTGCGTCATCGAGGAACACCATGACGAGTTTGGCATTCAGTGGCCCATCACCATCGCGCCCTATCAGGTGGTCGTGGTCGGCCTGGGTACGGCCAAACAGCCCGAGGTCATCGAAGCGACGGATCGCATTTACGCGGATCTCCAGGCTGCCGGCATCGAAGTCCTGTATGACGATCGGGATGAGCGCGCGGGCGTCAAGTTCAACGATGCCGACCTGTTGGGCATTCCCTTGCGCCTGACCGTGGGCAAACGAGGACTGGAGAGCGGTCAGCTCGAACTCAAGCTACGGCGGGACGGCAGCAGCAGCGACGTGCCGCTGGACGACGTTGTCGCCGCCATTCAGGCGGTCATCAACGCCGAGACCGAACAAATTCACGCCGCGATTGTGCCGGAAACGTTGGCGTGATCGGGGATCTCGAAAACCAATATGCTCCCAGACCAATTGACGAGCGATAACCAACAATCGACAACTACGTCTGATTTCGCCTACTACAACACCGTCGATCAGATCTATCACGTCGAGTGGGCGGCACCCAAGCTGGCCCGGCTGGAGCTGTTGCGGCGTTCGATCCGCACGCTGTGGCCCAATGGTCATCCGACCCGTCTGATCCATGTGGCGGGCACGGGCGGCAAAGGCTCCACCTGCCGCTTTCTGGAAGTGGGCCTGGGCACGGTGGCCCGGGCCGGCGCCTTCATGAGCCCCCACATTTTTGACTATCGGGAGCGCTTCAGCATCAACGGCGAGTTTGCCTCCCGAGAGGCGGTGACCCATGCCTGGGAGACCCGGGTCAAGCCATTTTGTGTGCAGCTTGCCCTGGATGAGCCCCTCCACTCCCATAGCTTCCTGGAGACGTCGATCCTGATTGCGCTCACGCTTTTTGAGGAATACGAAGTGGACTGGGCGGCCATGGAAACCGGCGTGGGCGGTCGCTACGATCAGACCCGGGCGCTGGATGTGGAAGCGACGCTCCTTACCAACGTGGGCAGCGATCACGCGCATATGCTGGGGCGCGAACACTGGCAGCGGGCCCTGGACAAGGCCGGCATCGCCCGTACCGGAATTCCCTTCCTGACCAGTGCGCAGGATGCAGAGACTCTAGCGATCGTCACCGACGTCTGTGCGGCCGTTGATGCGCCCCTGCAAATCATCGGTCAGGCGGAAGTCGATGCCATGAATGCCCAACTGGAGGCGTGGTTCGAGCCGCCGGTGCCCGTCGACTCGCTCCTCAGCGCCCATTACCAGCGCTGGAACGCCGCCCTTGCGCTGGCCGCCATCCGCGAACTCTGCCCTGAGGCCGATACGCGCGCAGTGCTTGACGCCTTCCGTCACGCCCAGCTCCTGGGTCGCTTCTGGCAGGTAGACGAGCACACCTATGCCGACATCGCCCACAACACAGAGAAGATCGCGGCGCTCTCTGCGGAAATCGAGGAGCGCTTCGCCGATCGAGAGCGTATCCTCATCGTCGGCATGTCGGGCCGGCGGGTGCCCTATGAGGTATTCCCGGCGCTGGCCCGGGTGGCCAAGGCCATCATCGTGACCGGCGCCTCTTTCAAAGGGCAAGATCCCAACGAGGTGCGCCGTCAGATCGATGCCATCGGCCTGAAAACGCCGACCCTGGTCATCTCCGAGCCGCGCCAGGCCCTGGAATTGGCCAGATCCATGCGGCACGACAGCGACGTCATCATTCTCACCGGCTCGACCTACATGATCGAGCAGGTACTCAATCCCGACCCCTAC
>CAYZLP010000197.1:0-7934 GCA_964478635.1 uncultured Caldilineaceae bacterium | reverse complement strand
AGCCGGGGCCATTGCTGACCCCGCTGGTGGGCTCTTACCCCACCCTTTCACCCCTCACCGGCGTCATGAACCCATGATGCGGCGGGTCTGCTCTCTGTTGCGGTTGTAGTCGAACCGCCGTTACCGGCGGCCCGCCCCCACTTACTGTTTCGTGGGGCAACCTTCCCGAGTCGGCAAAGACCCGGGCGGGAGTCGGGAAGTTCCTCTAGCGCGTCAAGCACGCCAGCGACGGTTTCCATCCGCTCCATTCTCTACTTATCAAGGTGCAGTCGGCGCTTGCCGAACCAATCCAGTTTACCACGGAACAAATGTGCTTGTCAAAAAAACGCAAAAAACGATAGAACGCGGATTGGGCGGATCAACCGGATTTCTCGGATATTCCAATCGAAAATCCGGTTGATCCGCCCAATCCGCCGCATCCGCGTTCTATTCTTGCGCCGGCGGTTTGAGATCCAGCTCGGGCTGGCGGGGGCCTTCCACCCAGACCTGACCGTCGGACCAGTTCTCCTGTTTCCAAATGGGGACGATGGCCTTGAGGCGCTCGATGGCGTAGCGACAGGCCTCGAAGCAACCATCCCCCCGGTGGGGCGTGGCCACGGCAATGAGCACGCTGGGCTCACCGATCTCCAGGCGGCCGATGCGGTGCAGGATGCTCACGGCCTTGACCTTGGGCCACTGGTCCATGATCTCGTCACCGATGGCGGCCATCATCTGCTCGGCCATCTCGGTGTAGGCTTCGTAATTGAGAAAATCGGTGCCGCGTATGTCGTCATCTACTGCCGTCTCACCCCGAACCGTGCCGGCAAAGGTCGTCACCGCGCCACAGTCGGCACGGGCCACCCGCGCAACAATGTCGTCCAATGAGAGAGGCTGCTCCGTAATCTCAAAGCGCTTGACCTCAGCCATGGGCGCCCCCCGAAACCGGCGGAAACAACGCGAGCGTATCCCCATCCGCCAACGTGTCGGTCAGACTGGCATAGCCTCGATTGACGGCGGCATAGAGCGCCCGGTCGCGCAGATCCAGACCGGGGACTTCGGCCGCGAGTTGGCGGACGGCCGTCTCTACCGTGGCGCCGGAGGGCAGTTCGACCGTCTTCTCGGCCCAACCGGCCTGCTGGCGCAGGGTCGCAAAGAGCTTGATGTGTACCTGCATGGGCGCTTCATTCACTCCTGACGTATGTAGTCGCCCGACTTGCCGCCCTGTTTCTCCAGCAGCCGGACGTTCTCGATCACCATTTCTTTTTCCAGGGCCTTGGCCATGTCGTAGATCGTCAGCGCGGCCGCAGCGACCGCGGTGAGGGCCTCCATCTCCACGCCCGTCTGCCCCTTGCAGCGCACCTCCGCGGTAATGACCACGCGGTTCTCGGCTTCCTCGATCTCGAAGTCGATCGCCACCTTGCTCAGCAGCAGCGTGTGGCAGAGGGGAATGATCTCCGGCGTGCGCTTGGCCGCCATGATGCCGGCAATGCGCGCCGCGGCCAGCACGTCGCCCTTGGGCACGTCGCCGTCACGAATGGCTGCAAGGGTCGCCGGGGCCATGCGCACTGCGCCCCGGGCAATCGCGGTGCGGCTCGTCACATCCTTGTCGGCCACATCCACCATCGCGGCATGGCCTTTTGCATCCAAATGCGTCAGTTCACCCAATCTCCGAATCTCCCAATCTCTGGTTCTCTCGACCTCGCCTCAACGACCAATCACCAGCGCCGTCACCACTGCACCCACCGCCAACTCTCCAGCGGCCTGGGGCAATTCCAACAGGGCATTGGCCGACCGCATGCTGAGCAAGCGGCTGCTGGCCTGGCTCCCTGTGCTCGCGGCCAGATAGCCCCCCCGGCCGCCGTTGAGCCCCATATCCCAGTGCAGCATGGCGCGATGATACTCGGGCCGTTCGGGATCGAGGGGCAGGGCCTGGGCCAAATGGGCCTGGACCCGGGGCAGTTCCGGCTCGGGATGACCGGCAAGCTTGCGCAGAGCCGGTAGGGCCATGAGATAAAAGGTAACCAGACTGCTCACCGGGTTGCCCGGCAGGCCAAAAATGAGCTTGCGCCGGCCTTCGATTTCGGCCGTGGCAAAAGTGAGCGGCTTGCCCGGCTTCATGCGGATGCGCCCGAAATGAATCTGCCCGGCATGCTCTAGCAGCGGCTTGATCAGGTCCAGATCGCCCATGGAGACGCCGCCTGAGGTCAACAGTATGTCGGCCGTGTTCCATCCGCGCTGCACGGCTGCTTCCAGTTCGGCCTGGGAATCGGGACTGATGCCCAGATCGACGGGCACGCCGCCTCCTTGACGGATGGCCGAGAGGAGCATCGCGCGGTTGCTGTCGCGAATCTGGCCGGCAGCGGGCATTTGATCCGGCTCAACCAATTCATCGCCAGTGGACAGCGCTGCCACTCGGGGGCGAGGATGGCACGCCACCGCGGTGATGCCCACGGTGGCCAGGAGACCAATTTCGGCTGCGCCCAAGGTCTCGCCGGCAGCCAGCACGGTCTGTCCGGCCGCTACGTCCACGCCTATGGGGCGCACGTCGTGGCCTGGCTCGACAGCGGCCTCGATGCGCACATATGACTGCCCGTCACGCGCCGGCTGGGGCTGGCTCCGCTCGACCATGACCACGGCATCAGCGCCTTCGGGCAGGGGTGCGCCGGTGGTGATGTAGGCAACCGCGCCCGGCTCCACCCGGAAATCGGCCATGCGTCCAGCCGTCACTTCGCCAATGACCGGATAGACGCCCGGTCCATCTTGGGCTACGACGGCATAGCCGTCCTTGATCGCGGCCCGGAACGGGGGCAGGGACTCCCGGGCTGCCACCTCTTCGGCCAGAATCAGGCCCAGGGCATCCGGCAGCCCTACCGTCACCGGGGGCAGCGGGGCGGCCTGAGCCAACACGATGGCCAGCGCCTCGTCCACCGGGAGCATGGGGTAAGGGGACTCAGGCATCAGCCACGCTCCCCGGGCGGCGCGATACAGATGAACTCGACTTCATTGCCGTCGGGATCGTCGACATACATGGTGCGGCTGGCCAAGACCGGATGAATGCCGTCCCGGGGCTTCAGTCCGGCCGCAGTCAGTGCGGCATGCTGGGCGTCAAAGGCTGCGGCCGGTAACTCAAAAGCCAGGTGATGCAGCTGACGGCCGGCAGGCTGCGCCCGAAGCTCGGCCGGCATGGGCACCAGCACGATCATCTGCGGGATGCCGGCATGGCCGTCGGCGACCTTGAGGAAGACGTTGGGCAGGTCCGGCGGCGAGATGACCTCCAGCCCCAGGAGATCGCGGTAGAAGGCCACGGATGCTTCTCGATCCCGCGTCCAGAGAACGATTTCAGCCAGGCCGACAATGTGGGACATCAGGCGCTCCTCGTGAACTAAACAACATCGCGGACGGGCTGCTCGGAAATGCGTTGGACCGGACCGATCGCGGCGGCATCCTGGTCCAGAAAAGTCCGGGCAAAGGCCAGCATGCGGTACACGTCGTCAAAGGTCGTGGCAATCCCGAGCGAGATGCGAATCGAGCCGATGCTCTTGACATACTTCTGCATGACCGTCTCCCGCAGCTCTTCGAAGGTGACATGGGTTCGATTCTGGAAGAAGGCCGCCATTTCGTCCTGGCTGAGGCCATGGGCGATTTCACCGGCTCCCGGATTACAGAAGCAGCCGGTCCGCAGGGAAATGCCGGCAAAATTAGCCAGCTCTTCGATCCGGCGCTCATCCATCACCCGACCGTCGCGGCCCAAAAAGGTGACCGTAACGGTGCCGCCCCGGGCCTCCGTGCTCAGCGGACCGTGAATCTGAATCAAAGGCCGGCCATTGTCATGGCGTAAAGCGCCCAGGGCATCTATGAGCCAGCCGGTGAGGGCGATGACCCGATCATGAATCCGGTCGATGCCCACCGCGGCGATATGACGCAGGCCGGTCTCTACGGCCGGGATATTCAGATAATCGACCGTCCCGTCCTCAAAGGCGGCCTCGCCTTTGGCCAGGTAATGACCGTCGCCCTGAACCGAAGCGATAGTAATGGTGCCGCCGGCAAACCAGGGACGCCGCAGCTTCGATAGCGTGTCGCGCCGGGCCAGCAGGAGACCGATCCCGGTCGGGTAGCCAAACATCTTGTAGAAGGAAATGGAGACAAAATTCGGTTTGTAAACGGCAAGATCTAATCGATTGGTTGGCACGAAGGCCGCCGCATCCAGCAGCACGTCCCAGCCGGCAGCCTGGGCTTCCGCGATGAGGCCAAGGGGATGCTGTACGCCCGAAAAGTTGGACTGGGCCGGGAACGCAAAGAGGTGCGGGTGCGCCGGGTCAATCTGGGTCAGTTCGATGCGCAACTGCTCACGATCCAGGCGCAGGTCGGGCAGCGTGAGGCGCACGTAGTCAATGGCGGACCTGCGACTCCGGGCAAATTCGCGGATGCCGTTGACCGAATTGTGATTGTCGAAGGTGAGCAGGAAGCGCCCGCCCGGCTGGAAGGGATAAGATTCGCCCACATGCTTCAGCGCACCGCTGGCATTCGGGGTGAAGATCGCCACATATTCGTCCGGATCGGCATTGAAATAATCCAGCACATAGGCCCGGGCGCCCTCGACCAATTCGGTCATGGCCAGCGAGGTGGGGTTGTGAGAATGGGGATTTCCCAGGACCTGGGAGGTCAGCAGTTCCATGTGCCGGCGAATTTGGCTTGCGCCATGCAGACCGCCACCCGTATAGTCCAAGTAGACCTGCCCCTGATCGTCCAACCGCGCATATTCCCGCACGCGCAGCTCCTGGAGTGCCGCCTCATCGAAGGCGGCATGCTGCGCCAAGAACCGTTCCCGGGCGTCTGCCAGCGCGGCGGGTTCGAACGTTATGTCATGTCGCTGCATGACCGCCTGGGCATGCGTCATGTCCTATCCTCCCTCTACGTTGTCCGACGACGGCAACCCGATTCACACTCAGACTGGCGGTGTGGATTCGGCCGCATGCGTCGCAAAATCAATTGGTTTGTCTGGATAGTATGATGCCAGCATCTTAGCATAGGTTACGTTGGAACGACCAGTACCTTGAGGCATAAATCTCGCGGCGCATCCCAACGGCGTGAAGGTAAGCCGGGCGGGTGCCAGTTACCCTGATGGGCGCGCAAACATGAATTGGGTGCTTGACTATAAGTCCGCCAAAAGGTAACATGCCAGCATACAGATCTGTAATTCACGCGCCTTCGAGGGAAATTGTCCATGTTCTCAAGCTTCGGCCGTCGCCTACTGGCCGCGCCACTAAGCAAGATAGTTCCGTTGCTGGAGGCGACGGGCATTTCCCCCAATGGACTGTCGGTGATTGGTTTTTGCTTTTCGACACTGATCGCCCTTTTTCTGGCCTTCGGCCTGCTGATCGTCGGCGGTGTTCTGCTGATCTTTGCCGCGCTCTTCGACACGCTCGACGGCGCACTGGCCCGGGCAACGGGCCAAGTAAGCAAGTTTGGTGCCTTTCTGGACAGCACGCTCGATCGCTATTCGGAAGGCGTGATCCTGATCGGCTTGACCTATTACTACGCGCAATTGGGGGGCAGCACACTGGAGTTGGTGCTGCTGAGCGTGACGCTCCTGGGCTCACTCATGGTTAGCTATACGCGCGCCCGGGCGGAAGCGCTCGGCTTTGAGGCAAAAGTCGGCCTGCTCCAGCGGCCCGAACGTGTCGTGGTTCTGGTCATCGGACTGATCACGGGCTGGATGACGATTGCCCTGGCCGTTCTGGCGCTATTCACCAATATTACGGCCATCCAACGCATCCTGGCCGTCAAACAGGAGGCGGAAGCGGCCGAACGGCAAGTCGCAGGTGCACCGGCCGCAGATGCTCCGGCGGGACAAGCCGGTACGCCGGCCGCCGAGTAGAGCGTTGCACGCACAGGGCGTCCAGCGTATGTCAATCTGTATGTCAAGTGAATTTGGTACGTCGTGAAGCCATATCAACCGACCAAACTTTACCATAAGCCCTCAGCGCCCCTCACCTTGCTAATCAAGTTATCCATTTTGCCGTAATTTTCTGAGCCCGCCACCGTCATCATGTTTGGAAAGCTGTTTGCCCCTGCTCATACACAGCCGGCGCCTTCTCTTCAGGAGATGTCGGAAGAGCAGTTGCTGGAATTGGCTAGCAGCTTCGATGAGGGCGCGCTCGGCGAGCTGTACGATCGCTATGAGTCCAAGATCTACAGCTATATCTATCGCCGAACCGGCGCACCCGCGCTGGCGGAAGATCTGACGGCACAGGTATTTCTCAAAATGCTCGAGGCCATCAACAGTGACAAGGGCTGGCGCAGCTCGTTTTCGGGCTGGCTCTATCGTATCGCCCACAATCTTGTCATTGACTATTACCGCAAACGCGATCGCCGGCAGCACGTCTCGATCGATGACGCGCCGGTTCTGACGGCCTCCAGCTACGATCCCGTAGAGGCGGCTGAGTCGACCCTCGATGCAGAGCGGTTGCGCGCGGCCATCCGCCGCCTAACGGACGAACAAGCCGCAGTCGTCAGCCTACGCTTTTTGGAAGGCTACAGTATTAGCGAAGTAGCCGAGATGATGGACAAGACAGAGGGGGCGATCAAGGCCCTCCAGTATCGGGCAGTGGCGACGCTGCGCGACTTACTCGAACGCGAACTGCGTTCCTAAGCCGGAGCATACAGGTACGAGATGATGGTGGACCCACGTCAACATCCCGAACCGAATATGGATTTCCAGCGCATCTTTGACAATGCCGTCGAACGATTGCTGGCCGGGGAACCCTTCGACCTGATCATCGAGCAAGCGCCGACACGCTATCAAGCGCAGCTGGCCGAGTGGCTGGAAGTGGTCGACCTGACCCAGCGCGTGCGGGCCATGCCGGTTCCGGCCCTTGAGCACGCCGCTGACGGCAGAGCGGCCTTCCTGGCCCGGGCCAAGGCAATGAACGGCCATGCCCAGCTCCCGGCCGACGCCCTCCCTGCACCGGTGAGCGTGCCCTCCGGCAACGGCCGGCCGCCTGCGCGCCCCGCGCGCAAGCCGGCGTCCGGGCCGACCGAGACGTTCTGGGAACGCCTTTTCGGGCGCGGCACAATCTTGGGTTCGCCTCTTCCCAGCCTCGTTGCCGTCATGCTGCTGCTGGTCGTTTCCCTCGGCATCACGACTACCGTACGCGCGGCCGTAGACGAGTCATTGCCGGGCGAACGCACTTATCAGATCAAGGAAGCGGTGCGCCGGCACGAGCTGGCCCTGGCGCCGGCTGACCAGGCCGCGGCCATTGCCCTTGCCCAGGATCAGGATCGGGCTGATGAGATCGAACAGGCGGCCGTATCTGCCGACCTGGCCGAAGAGTTCATCGAAGAGACCGGCGTGATGACCTTCGTGGCCGCGCTGCCGGGCGCCTATCAGTTCGGATCGGCCTGGGTTTCGCCCAAGTATCAACCGGACCCGAACGTGGAAGTCTATGCCCCCACCGAGATTATCGGCGACCTCCAGCCGGGAGCACGGGTCGAGGTGACCTATCGCATCATTCCGGCCCAGAGCGTGACCAGCGGAATTCCGCTGGTACAGGGTGTACGCTTGCGGGTGATTGAACCGCCCGCCCCACCGCCTGCGCCACCGGGGCGAGCGGCAACGCCGACCCCGACGCTCGTGGCTGCGCCGGGCGTCGTTCAGGAGACGCCGGTGGCGCCTGCAGTGCAACCGGTGGCAACCCGTACGGATGATGAGGTCGTCTCACCGGCGGAAGGGACGCGTCCGCCGGCGGCAACGACCCGTCCCCCGGTGATAGCGACCGCTACGCCTGCGCCGGCAGCCTGTCGCGAGAGCCCGCCGGCCGGCTGGACGGGACATACCGTTACGCGACGAGACACGCTTTACGGCCTTGCCGGCGGAGACCCGTCCGTGGCCGCACGCATCGTTCAGGTCAACTGCCTTCCGACAGACGGCGTCATCGCCGGTAATCAGATCTACG
>CAYZLP010000196.1:5498-7957 GCA_964478635.1 uncultured Caldilineaceae bacterium | reverse complement strand
GACAGTCATGGTACTGACTCCGTCTGTCGGGCTGTTGAGCGTGGGTGTGAAGAAAGGCGCGTCGCACTATAACAAAGGAGCCCGGCACCGTCAAACCCACGGAAACGGGGCGATCTTGTGTTGTGCAGCAGACGAACTGCGGGCTCACGACAAGTCAGCCGCATCCGGTTTGTTCCGCGGTCTATGTGCGGCAAACTGAGACAACATGAACGCCGCATTCACCCCGAGCAATGAAAACGGACCATTTTCAGAGCAGAATCGGTGGCCAACCAGGTTTCCCGGCGAATTCGTAGCCGGACCGTCAGAAAATAATCGTTTGACAACAAAATATTTGGCGTTATAATAATGGCCGCTGCTTGGCGCCGATTTCTCCTCTCTCAATCGATTCCGCCACTTCCTGCGCCGTAGCCGCGGAAAGAAACGAGCATGCCATATCTACGACGAGCTTATCGATTCCTGCCCGCAATTTCGCTTTTGATCGTGCTGCTGATGCTATTGGGAGCCTGCGGCGGCAGCCGCACTCAGGAGGCTCCGCCGCCGGCCGCGGAAGTACTGACCGACACGCCTGTCCCAGCAGCGGAAGCCACCGAAACGGAAGCCACCGAAACGGAAGCCACCGAAACGGAAGCCACCGAAACGGAAGCCACCGAAACGGAAGCAACGCCAACTGTATCCGAAGAGATGCCGGCGGAAGAAGCGTCTGCCACGGAACCTGCGCCCGCTGCCGGTCAGGTGGGTGCGGGCTCCACCGCTTTTGCCATTGATGCAGCCCGCTCCGAAGCCCGTTTCCTTATCGACGAGGTGCTGCTGGGCGCTGACAAGACCGTAGTCGGCGTCACGTCGCTGATTACCGGTACGCTCAGGGTCGATCCAGCCAACCCCACCGCAGCCGAAATCGGCCCCATCGAGATCAATGCCCGCGACTTGACCACTGACAGCAGCCGGCGCAATCGCTCCATTCAGCGGGAGATTCTGCTCTCTGCATTGGATGCCAACAAGTTTATCACCTTTCTCCCTACCGCCATCGAGGGCATCCCGGAGGCCATTGCCGTTGGTGAGCCCTTCGAATTTCGCGTGACGGGCGACCTGACGGTACGTGGTGTGACCCAACCGGTAACGTTTGCCATGACCGTAACCCCCAACAGTCCGACCGAAATTCAGGGTTCTGGCCGCGCAACTGTGCTCCATGAAGACTTCGGCATTCGCATTCCCAACGTGCCCATCGTTGCCAATGTGGCCGATGAGGTGCGTCTGGAAATAGACTTTGTGGCCGTGCCGCTTGAGTAGAAATCGCCGCTGTGGGTTTCCCACAACTTTTTCAAAACGTTGCACCCACCCATCGCTGTTCGTTCGAAGACAAAGGAGGCATTATGGTTGATAGGAAGCGAAGAAGGCATCGCGGTTTGATTTCATTCTCATGGGCACGCGTGCTGCCAATTGGGGCGCTGGCGTTGCTGGTACTGGCGCTGGCCGCGTGCGCTGCTGCGCCGACTGCCCCGGCGACCGGTGACACTGCCCAGGCCACCGAAGCGCCTGCTGAGGAGGCGGCCGCGTCCGAAGCGACGGAGGCCCCTGCGGAAGAGGCCACGGAAGCTCCTGCAGAAGAGGCCACGGAGGCCCCTGCGGAAGAGCCAACGGAGGCCCCCGCGGAAGAGGCAACGGCCGAAGCCACTGAAGAGGCCATGGAAGAAGGGGATGCCCTCATGGGGACGGCTGAAGCCGGCGAATATATCTTCAATGCGACGCTGGGCTGCGGCTGCCATTTCAACCGCGACCTGGGCGCGCTGGCCGGCGGCAATGCATTCGAAGGGCCGTTCGGAGTCGTCTACAGCGCCAACATCACGCCGGATGAGGCGACCGGCATTGGCAGCCTTTCCGACCAGCAGATCATTGATGCGTTCCGTATCGGCAAGCGCGCCGACGGTGACAATCTCTTTATCATGCCCCACTACTCGGGCATGGCCGATCAGGACGCAGCCGACCTGGTGGCCTATCTGCGCTCCCTCGATCCGGTCGAGAATGCCGTGCCGGCCCGCGAACTCAACTTCGATGTGCCGGAATTCGCTCCGGCTGAAGCCCCGCCGGCCGTTGCGCCCGTGGATGGCGCCGAGCGCGGCGGGTACCTTGCTGCCCTAGCCCGCTGTGGCTTCTGCCACACGCCCAGCAATGAAGACGGCAGCCCCAACATGGATCTCTTCCTGGCCGGCGCGCCTTTCCGCGACATCGTGGCGCCCAATCTCACGCCGGATGAACTAACCGGTTTGGGTGCGTGGAGCGAGCAGGAGATTGCCGACTTCCTGGCCACGGGTATCTACTTCGATGGCACGGAGGCCCACCCCGGCATGAAGGGCGTTGTGGATCGAGGCATCGGCAAGCTGACCGACGCAGATCGCCTGGCTATCGCGTCCTTCCTCACATCCCTGCCGCCCGTCGAGAACCTGCCCCAGGCCAATCAATAA
>CAYZLP010000196.1:0-5398 GCA_964478635.1 uncultured Caldilineaceae bacterium | reverse complement strand
TGGCCGTCTGTCTGAAGCAGGCAGGTGTGAACTACATCCATTTCGATGCCAAACAGATCGGCCACACCATGACCTGGTGGCCGCGTAATACGAACTTTTTCAGCACGACCGAGCGCCTGGCCATCGCCGGCGTGCCCATTCAGAACAACCATCAACAGCGCATTACCGGTGAAGATTATCTGGCTTACCTGCGCAGTGTGATCGAACTATTCGACCTGTCGATCAAAACCTTTGAGCCGGTGACTGAACTCGTGCCGGACCGAAACGGTTTTGCCCTGACGACAAATGCTCAATCGGGCTCACGACGCTATCACGCCCGGCGGGTCGTCCTGGCTATCGGCGACATGCACTATCCCAATCGCCTTGCCATACCCGGCGAGGATCTGCCCCACGTCTCCCACTATTTTCGCGATCCCCACGACTACTTTCGACGCCGGCTGCTCATCGTGGGCGGCAAGAATTCGGCCGTCGAGGCGGCCCTGCGCTGCTGGCGCGCCGGCGCCCAGGTGACCATGAGCTATCGACGCGCGTGGTTTGATGAACAGCGCGTCAAACACTGGCTGCTGCCCGATCTCGCTGCCCAGATTGAGGCGGGAAACATTGAATTTCTCGCAGGCACCGTCCCGATCGAGATCGGCTCCGATTACGCACTCCTGCAGCGGGTCGATGAGCGCGGGCTTCCCACGGGCGATACATTGCATCACGCGACGGATTTTGTGCTGCTAGCCACCGGCTTTCATGGCGAGCAGGAACTACTTACCATGGCCGGCGTTGAATTGGTGGGCGAGAACCGCGTACCCGTTTTCGATCCGGCGACCATGGAAACGAATGTGCCCGGCCTCTACCTGGCCGGTACAGTCGCCGCGGGCGTTCAGCAGCGCTACACGCTCTTCATTGAGAACTGTCACGAACATGCCGGCAAGATCACGCAGGCCATTTCCGGGGAGTGGCCCGCGACCCTGGGTTCAGTGGGCGCCCGCAACTACATACTGCCCTTCGACCAGTTTGCGGCCAATTGAGCCGCAGCCGGCAACTTCCGCGCAGCATTTGCGTAAGATCTGGCGGGGCGTGATGTCCGAGGATCACGCAGGCCATGCTTGATGGGTGCGGCGGGCGTTTTTTGAAGCGATGGATTGAATCATGCGTAGAAAGATATACAGCAAAGCCGATACCCACATGCACACCACCTACAGCGACGGTGCGGCAACGCCCGCGGAGATGGTGGACCATGTGGTCGCCCACACCGATCTCAAGGTGATCGCAGTGACCGATCACGACACGGCCGAGGGCGCCTTGATCGCCCGTCGCTATGTACGTGAAGCGGGACTGCCGCTGGAGGTTATCATCGGGCAGGAAGTGACGACGGATGAAGGCGACGTGGTCGGTCTTTTCCTGCGGGAGACGCTGCCGGCCTTCCCCACGGCCGCCCAAGCGGTCCATGCCATTCAGCGTCAGGGCGGCTTGGCAATCGCCGTGCATCCTTTCAGCCGCTGGATCACCCTGGGCAATATGTTGGGCGTCGGGCAACGTCTTGCGATGTTGCCGCTGGACGGTGTTGAAATACGTAACGGTTTTCCGACCAACTGGGTTGGCAATGCCTATGCCCGCTGGTACAACCGGCGCACGGCCCGTCATGCTGAGCTAGGGGGAAGCGATTCGCACGTTACCTTCACGATTGGCCAGGCCCATACCCTCTTCCCCGGGGAGACTGCCGAGGATTTTCGGCGCGCCATCCTGGACCGGACCACAATCGCCTCCGGGCCGCTGTGGACGCCGGCCAGCCTCGTTCGCCTCGTCCCATCCCTGGTTAGTCATGGCTTTCCGTCGCGCAGCAAGGAACCGGAATACGCAACCGCATCGCCCCGTGATCAGCTTCGTGATCAACAGGGTCAAGCGCTGCCGACCGAAGGATCCGAACGTCGGTTGACGGTTTAGGTGCTGTCGAATATTCGTATCGCGGACGATGGTTCAATCATTCATGAACCGATTTCGTCCATCAATTCCGGATCGGGCGCCCCCATAATGTTGTATCCGCCATCGACGTGCAGCACCTCGCCCGTGATGCCGCCCGACCAGTCACTCAACAGGAAGCGGCCGGCATCGCCTACGTTGGCTTGATCGACGTTGCCCATGGGCGCAACGGCCCCTACATAATGAAGGCTCTTCCGGAAGCTGCCCACGCCCGATGCGGCCAGCGTCTTGATAGGGCCGGCGCTGATGGCGTTGACCCGAATGCGATCCTTGCCCAGATCCCAGGCCAGGTAACGTACCGAGGCCTCCAGGGCTGCTTTGGCCACTCCCATAACGTTGTAGTTCGGCGTCACTTTCTCGGCCCCGAAATAAGTCATGGTTAGGATGCTGCCGCCATTGGGCATCAAGGGGCGCACCCGTTTGGCCAGGGCGATCAGGCTATAGCAGCTAATGTCGAGCGCCGTCTGGAAACCCTGTCGAGTCGTATCGACAAAGCGACCGGTCAACTCTTCCCGGGGGGCAAAGGCCACCGAGTGGACCAGGAAGTCGATCGTGCCGAACTGCTCCGCGGCCTTGGCGAAGACCTCATCGATCGCGGCGTCATCGGTGACGTCACACTCTTCCACAAAAGGGCTGTTTACACTCTCTGCCAGCGGTTCGACCCGCTTCTTCAAAATTTCTCCGGCATAGCTGAAGCCCAGGGTCGCGCCCTCTTCATGGACTGCCTGGGCAATGCCCCATGCAATGGAGTTCTTGTTGGCAACACCAAAAATTAGACCGGTTTTTCCTTCAAATAGCCCCACGTTTCTCCCTCCGTTCATGAAATTGACGAGCCCATGCTGCCAAGATACGCGCCCAAGAACGGCAACTTTTCGCCTTCAGCAGCGATATTCGTCGGACTTTTTGACCGTATGTTTCAAAATGCCTATTTACAGGGCAATAAAACTATGGTAGACTCGTTTTACGTGCCGTACAGAATTGCGTTGTGGCTCAGTCCACGTTCGGGGGAAGCGCAATCCTGTACGGCGCATCGCGTTTGGGCGGCGTGTATTCGGGCGCCGACCGGCGCTCGGGATTGCTCCCAGTTTAGTTCGGATCGAGCACGCGCAAGAACTTCCGCTTGCCGACCTGAACGACCTGCTCCTTTTTTCCGCCTGGCGCCAATGTGAAGTTTACGTCGTCGATCGTCTCACCGTCGACGCGCCCGCCGTTCTGCTGGATCAGCCGGCGGCCCTCGCTCTTGCTCTTGATGATGCCGGCTTCGGTCAGCAGGTCAAGCAGTGCGGCAGGCTCGGCCAGCGTGAGGGTCGGCGCATCGCTGGGCGCGCTGCCCTCGTGCATGCGGCGCGCGTCTTGGGCCGCACGGTCTGCCGCCTCCTCACCGTGGAAGATGCTGACGATTTCGTGGGCCAGCTTGTGCTTTAGCTCGCGCATCTCCAGCGTGCCCGCCTCAAGCTGGGCGAAAAGCCCATCGATCGTCGCCTGATCCCAGCGCGTGACCAAATCAGTCTTGTTGCGGCGCTTGCTCGCCACGATCCCAGCGCGTGACCAGTTCGGCGTAGTTGCGCATGGCCGCGTCGGGTACGTTCAGCACCTTGGTAAAAATGATGCCGGGCGGTTCGTCGATGCCGATTGAGTTGCCGGTCGACTTGCTCATGCGCAATTCGCCGTCGGTGCCGACCAGAATGGGGAACGTGAGAATCGTCTGGGGGCGTTGGCCGAAATGTTCCATGAGCTTGCGCCCGGCCATGAGATTGAAGAGTTGGTCCGTGCCGCCGATCTGAACGTCGGTCTCCAGGGCAACCGCATCATAGCCCTGCATGAGCGCATAGAAAAATTCGTGTAGCCAGATTGCGTCGTTCTTCTCGAAGCGCTTGCTGAAGTTGTCGCGCGTCAGAAATTGCTGAACCGTGAAGTTGCTCGCCAGGTTGACCACGTCGGCAAAAGAGAGGCCTTGCAGCCATTCGTGGTTGTAGCGCACTTCGGTCTTCGCCGGATCGAGTACGCGCCAGGCCTGATCCGTATAGGTCTTTGCCTTGGCCAGGGCGTCGTCCAGGGTCTGCTGTTTGCGCGCGCTCTCCTTGTCGCTGGGATCGCCGATAATACCGGTGAAGCTCCCAATGAGGAAGATGACATGGTGGCCCAGTTCCTGAAACTGGCGCAACTTGCGCATGGAAATCGTGTGGCCCAGATGCAGGTCCGGTGAAGAGGGATCGTAGCCGCAGTAGATGCGCAGCGGTTTGCCGCTGGCGTAGCTCGCTTCCAGCCGGGCGCGCAGTTCCGCCTCCATATTCTTGTAGGTCTGCTCGTCGCCAAAATCGACCCCGCGCATGAGGATGGCCATCTGTTCATCTACTGGGAGGAAATCCGCCATTGTCCTTCTCCGTCCATTTTAGAAATGTGTGTATGTGGAAATGTATATGGGCAAATGAATGATCGAGCATGTTTCCGCACTACCTGCCTGCGCACAGGCTCTCTACGCGCTGCCTGCATAAGAAAACGCGTGACCGCCGGTCACGCGTTGCTAAACCTGTGTGCCGGCAGCCCAAGCTGCCGGTTGACAGTGCCAAAACCGGAAGGGCGCAATTAGTGCGGGCGCATGGCGCCCCATGTATAAGGCGCATGTATTGGCTTGGCCCTATGCCGTGTCATTGCCAACGTTCCAAGTCTGTCGAATTGCCCGCAGGCATTCAGTCCGGTTTTCATGGGGCACATCATACCTGACTTTCCGGCAGGGGTCAACGTTGTGGGACATTGGTGCATGCTCCGGACGCGCAGCGGCGGGAGTATGCGTTTGATTTCGCCCCGCGCCGGCGTTACAATGGTCCCATGTCCTGGAATCGATGGTCCAATGACCCTGATTCAGAATCGAATCCCTTTGATAGCCCGTGGCGGCGCCCTGCCGCCCCGTCCGACGATTCCTATGCGCCATTGTCGGAAGAAGACGCTACGGTAATCGACGCCGAATCGACGAAACTGGCGCGTTGGGCAGCCACTGAGGATCTTGCGGGCGTTGCGGGCGCGGTCCAGCTGGACGGCGAGAAGCGCGCCCTGACCGATGCATTTCGCGGCTCGGGGGCGGCCGCTCGCATTGCCGCCACCCAGCGCGCCTTGGACCGGGCGCTGGTTCAGTGGTGGAGTGACGGCAAACTACCGCCCCCTGCCCTCCTGCGCGATGGTCTGCTGCTGCTCGAGGCGGGACATTCAATTGGGGAAAGCCAGCGTACGTTGCTCCTGCGCACGGCCCTGGCGTATCGCCGGGGCATGGTCACGGCCCTTGCGCACCAGACCGACCCGGAGCGAACGGGTTACCTGCTGGCGGAAGCGTTGATGAGTGCCGATCCCGAAGCCCCGGATGCGCTGACGCTTGCCCAGATTCAGCGGCTCCTCTGGGAGGATCCGGCCGGTGCAGATTGGCTTCCCTACC
>CAYZLP010000195.1:4116-7972 GCA_964478635.1 uncultured Caldilineaceae bacterium | reverse complement strand
TCATCATGGAACCGGAAAAATATAGCCCGCCTGAAAATGACTTCCTGCATGAGGTGCAACGCATCTGCCATCAAAACGGCGCCCTCTTCGTGCTTGATGAGATCATCACCGGCTTCCGTCATGGCCTCCAAGGTGCGCAGGGCAAATACGGCATCGTGCCCGACCTGTCTACCTTTGGCAAGGCCCTGGGCAACGGCTTTTCCATCGCGGCCCTGGTCGGCCGGCGGGAGATCATGGAGTTGGGCGGTCTCGACCACAACCGGGAACGGGTCTTCCTGTTGTCGACGACATATGGCGCAGAGACGCATTGCCTGGCGGCCGCTATCGAGACCATGCGGATCTACCGGGAGGAGGATGTGATCGGCTACTTGGACTATCAGGGACGACGATTGGCGGAGGGCATCCGGCAGGCAGTCGCCGATCATGATTTGGAGGAGTATATCGACGTCGTCGGCTTCCCGTGCAACCTCGTCTATGGGACGCGCGACGAGAACGGCCAGCCCTCCCAGTGGTTCCGGGCGCTCTTCTTGCAGGAGACCATCAAGCGCGGCTTACTGATGCCGTCGCTCATTCTTTCTTATTCACACCGAGATGCCGACGTGGACTTCACGGTGGCGGCCATTTACGACGCCCTGCACGTCTACCGCAAGGCGCTGGTCGAAGGGATCGATAAATATCTGGTCGGCGGGCCGACGCAGCCGGTCTTCCGGCGCTACAACCATGTGTAATTGCCCAACGAAGTTCATTCATACCAAGGGGAGGGGCAAATGAAAGTCGTACTCTTTTGCGGCGGTTTGGGTACACGGCTACGCGAATATTCGGACACGATTCCCAAGCCCATGGCCGATATCGGCTTTCGCCCGATTATCTGGCATCTCATGAAATACTACGCCCACTACGGGCACCGGGAGTTCATTCTCTGTCTGGGCTATCGGGGCGATTACATCAAGCGCTATTTCCTGGACTATGACGAGTGTCTGTCGAATGACTTCGTGCTCTCGCAGGGCGGGCGCAAGCTGCATCTCTACAACAGTGACATTTCGGACTGGACGATCACATTTGTCGACACGGGTCTCCACTCCAATATCGGCCAGCGTCTCAAGGCCGTCGAGAAGCACCTGGACGGCGAAGAAATCTTCATGGCCAACTATGCGGATGGCCTGAGCGATCTCAACCTGGACGATTATCTGGCCTTCTTCCGTCGGCAAAACAAGATCGCGAGCTTTCTCTCCGTGCGACCGTCCCAGTCCTTCCATCGGGTCAATTTCGACGGAGCGGGCACGGTGGCCGCCATCAGCCCCATTGACGACGGCGACTTCTGGATCAACGGTGGCTATTTCATCCTCCGGCACGAGATTTTCGACTACATGCGCGAAGGCGAAGAACTGGTCGTCGAACCCTTCCAACGGCTGATCGATGAGCGACAGCTGATGACCTACCGCAATCCCGGATTCTGGGCCTGCATGGACACGTTCAAAGAGAAGAAAATGTTTGACGACATGTACGCCACCGGTCAGATGCCGTGGGCGGTCTGGGATCAAGCCGAACCGGACGCGTATCGCCGCGTCCGCACCCAGATCGACAAGGTGAATGGGGAACGGGTCACGCTGGATCGATCCAACATCGTACCCCTCTATCACCATGGGAATTGATCGTTCAGGGCTCGTCCGATCCAATCCGAAGCGAGAAACTGATGCAGAAATTAAGTCTTAACCTGGACGCCGCGGCCGAGCCCTGGGTACTTTGCCTGGGCGCCCACAGCGACGACATCGAAATCGGCGCCGGCGGAACCATCTTGCGCCTGGTGCAGGACTGCCCGCAGCTGCGATTCTGCTGGGTCGTTTTCAGCGCAACAGGTGCGCGCGCTGCGGAAGCCAAGGCCAGCGCGCTGGATTTCCTGCATGGCGCAGCAGCTTGCGAGATCGTCACTCTGGCATTTCGCGACGGCTACTTTCCCTACGTCGGCGCGGAAATCAAGGACTACTTCGAAACGCTGAAGCGCATCGATCCTGCCCTGGTTTTCACCCACTATCGGGAAGACCTGCACCAGGATCATCGTGTCATCAATGAATTGACGTGGAATACCTTCCGCAACCATCTAATCCTGGAGTACGAGATCCCGAAGTATGATGGCGGATTGGGATCGCCGAGTCTTTTTGTTCCAGTACCGCGTGACGTAGTCGACCAAAAATGCTCGCTGATCGTTCGCCATTTCCAGACGCAGAGCAACAAACACTGGTTTACTGAGGAAACCTTTGCTGCCGTAAGCCGTCTGCGCGGGATCGAAGCCAAAGCGACCGACGGATACGCCGAGGCATTCTACGTCCGCAAGCTGGTTATTTGAGCATCGTCCACAGACCGAGAGTACATGCCATGACGCTGAGACATTCCACCCAAATCGTTGTCAATTCGGTCCTGAATCGAGCCGGCCTGGAGCTGCGCGGCATTCACCATCCCTATACGGATTACCGTGACTATATCCCTTTTCAGGAGACCATCGACGGCGCAGCCGAGGCAGAGATGCCGGTCGGAGAGTACATTGACTACCGCCACAACGTTCCGGGGGCAACCCAGGCCGCGATCGACCATATGACTGCGCTGGGCGTCTTTGCGGGGGAGGTCGAACGCATCTGTGAAATCGGTCCCGGTTCCGGGCGTTATCTCACGAAAGTGATGGACATTGCCCAACCTGCATGGGTCGAAATCTACGAGACTTCGCCTGACTGGGCTGGCTGGCTGGCCCAGGAATACGGCGTCGTCGTGCGGCCCTGTGACGGCATGTCTTTGTCAGCGACCGCAACCGCTTCCATCGACTTGGTACAGGCCCACAAAGTATTGCCTGGACAACCCTCGCTGGTGATCTGTCGATATTATCTGGAAATGGCCCGCGTGGTACGCCCCGGGGGCAAGGTCGTCTTTGATATCGTCACGGAAGCATGTCTGGACCCCGAAACCCTGGAGCGCTGGCTTGTGACGGGACAGGGATATCAGCATTATCCGTGCCTGATGCCGAAACAATATACCATCGACTTTTTCGCGCATCTTGGACTTGATTTTGTCGGCAGTTTCGTGTCGCCCATGCTGCCGGGCAAGACCGAATGCATGGTTTTTGGCAAGACCGCTCAGTCAGGAGCAGGGGAGGCAAAATGGTAAGCCTGCGGACCCATCGAAAATCTCATCCCATCGGCGAACGCAGAAGCGCAAAATCCATGCGCAAATTCACCGTCGGCGGCCTTGCCATCGTCACGCTGCTCCTGTTGACGACCTTTTCCCTTCACTTTTTGGGGCTACTAAGATTTTCCGCCATGTCGTTGCGCTTGAACGCACAGCCCAATGCACCCGTCACCAGCGCAGTCCTCGAAGCGGGCGCGCGGCAGCACACATTTGCAGGTCCTTTGCGGGTGCATCCGACAAACCCGAGATACTTCACGGACGATACCGGCAAGGCCATCTATTTGACGGGATCTCACACCTGGTCCAATTTCCAGGACACCGATGGAACCTATCCGCCGGCAGCCTTTGACTATACAGCATATCTGGATGATTTGGCATCGAAAAATCACAACTTCTTCCGATTTTGGGCGTGGGAGCAGGCGAAATGGGGGCCTTGGCTGGCGGAGGATATCTATTTTTCGCCCATGATGTACCCACGAGTCGGACCCGAACTCGCATTGGACGGCCAACCCAAGTTCGATGTGACCCAGTTCAACGAAGCCTATTTTACACGCATGCGGGCGCGGATTGAGGAAGCCCAGGCCAAGGGATTCTATGTGTCGATCATGCTCTTCGACGGCTGGAGCATAGAGGACAAAGGGCTTGGAGGCGGCAACCCTTGGCTGGGACATCCCTATCATCG
>CAYZLP010000195.1:0-4016 GCA_964478635.1 uncultured Caldilineaceae bacterium | reverse complement strand
GCCGACGGACAAAAGGTGATCATCAATGATACCGATCACCTCTGGGGAATCGGGGGAAACCGACAATGGGTCTGGCAGAGCTTCCTGCGCGGAACCTATCCGATCTTCATGGATCCCTACGACTGTTCGCCAGTGTGGCCGCCGGACAATTGCGATCCAAACAATCCGGAGTGGGTGAGCCTTCGCCAGAACCTGGGATACGCCAAAGCTTACGCGGATAGAGTTAATCTGGTTTCAATGCTGCCGCGCGACGACCTGGCATCCAGCGGGTACTGTCTCGCCAACACGACGGTTGGCGCGGGCGAATACCTGGTTTATCTCCCAGCAGGAGCGACGTTCGCCGCACTAACCGAACGGATTGGCATCGACCGTGATGTTAATCTGTATCTGGCGCCTGACAGCAGTGTAAGCGTAGATCTGACTGCTACCCCCGGCGCCCTCACAGTCGAATGGTTCAACCCGGAAACGGGCGAGGCCAGCGCCGGCGGGACGGTCACCGGGGGCTCCGTCCAGTCGTTTACGGCGCCCTTCGTCGGCGATGCGGTGCTCTATCTCTACCAGGAGCAAGGCCCGCCGCCGGACCAGCCCTACAAGCTCTTTCTCCCCGTCATCGGTCAGGGGGAGGTGTCGGCCGTTCCCGCAGGACCCTACGACGCCGGCGACAGCGTCAACTTGACGGCCGCACCGGCGTCGGATTGGCGCTTTGCAGGCTGGAGCGGCGACCTTATCGGTACGGACAATCCGATTTCCCTGACCGTCACCGGCAACATGACGGTGACGGCTACGTTTACCGAAACCATCCCCGTGCCGCAGTATGAGCTGACAGTCAACACGATTGGTGAAGGCACGGTGGCCGCTACGCCCGAAGGTCCATATGATGCCGGTCAGATCGTGTCCCTTACGGCGACGGCCGCGCCGGGCTGGCGCTTCCAGGAGTGGAGCGGCGACTTGATGGGCACAGGAAATCCGCAGGGCTTGTTTATCGAACATGACAGCATAGTCACTGCCACCTTTCTGGCAATCGCACAGTCCTACTCAATCTACTTACCGCACACCGTCCGCTAGCAAAAATGATGAGGCGCCCCGCCATGACCTTGGCGGCCCATGGTCAAAGATCCATGAAAATACTCTACATCGTACCCTATGTGCCAAGCCTTATCAGAGTCCGGCCCTATAACTTCCTGCGCGCGCTTGTCCAGCAGAACCACGAGCTGGTGCTGGCAACCTTGTGGAGCGATCCTGCCGAGCTTGAGGCGCTACAGAGCCTGGAGCGTCTCGGCGTCCGCGTGATCGCCGAGCGCCTTTCTACACCAAGAGCTGCTTGGAACAGCCTGTGCGCACTCCCGGGATCTCGTCCCATCCAGACCCGCTATGCCTGGCATCCGGGTCTGGCGGCCACGTTGGAAGCTGACCTGCGCGCGGGCCGTTATGATGTCGTGCACGTCGAACACTTGCGCGGCGCGGCCTACGGGCTGCTGGCGCGCCGCGTTCTCATGGAAATGGGCAGTGCAACGCCCATCGTGTGGGACAGTGTGGACAGCATCAGCCATCTGTTCACCCAGGCATCGCAGCAAAGCCGAAGCTTGAAAGGCAGGCTCATGACCCGGCTGGAACTCGAGCGTACGCAGCGCGTCGAAGCCGCACTACCCTGCGTATTTGATCGCGTCCTGGTCACATCCTCCGTGGACCGGACGGCCTTCATCAATCTGAGCGACCGGCCGGAATTCGTGAGACGGCGCATTCGAGTCGTACCAAATGGCGTAGATACGGACTATTTCACGCCGGCCGCGAAGCAATCGGCCACGCCGACGCTGGTGGTCAGCGGCAAGATGAGCTACCACGCTAACGTCACCATGGTGTTGCGCCTCCTCCAGGAAATCATGCCCAGGGTATGGCAGCAGCGTCCCGAGGTCCAGGTTTGGGTCGTGGGCAAGGATCCCGCGCCGGCAATCCGTACGCTGGCGGCCAAACAGCCGCGCACTGCCGCGACCGGCGTCCTGTCGCCGCCACGCATCGTGGTCACCGGCGCAGTGCCGGACATGCGCCCATATCTCCAACAGGCAACGTTGGCCGTTGCCCCCCTGACTTACGGCGCCGGCATTCAGAACAAAGTTCTAGAGGCCATGGCCTGCGGCACGCCGGTGGTAGCCTCGCCCAGCGCGGTGGCTGCGCTCGACATCGTCGAAGGTCGTGACCTGGTAATCGCCCGGGAGGACGAAGCATTTGCCGCCCTAATCCTCAGCTTGCTGGATGATGGAAGTCGCTGCCGGCATCTCGCTGCGAATGGTCGGGCGTTTGTGGAGCGGCACCACTCATGGGACAAAATCACGGTGCGGCTGGCCAATAGCTACAAAACCATCTGCAATGGTAAATCGTCGGTCTTGAACTCTTCTGCCGCATTCCCGCAGCTTTTCTAATTGTCACACTATTTGAACTTCGTACATTCCACCAGTGCGAAAACCGGCGGGAATGTACGAAGTTCAAGTGACGTCGCTAAAAGTCACGCTGGTCCAACGTCGTTTTATTCATTTCCTCCCCCGCTTCACAAGTGAGGAAGAAACATGGCGTCGACAAGTTTTTCCCGCGCAAGATCAAGCGCATTGCCTGCCGCGCGGTCCACGCACTGGCGGAATTTCATACTGTCGCTGATCGGCGTCGATACGCTGGCCCTGATCGGTGCATTTTGCATGGCCTACTGGCTGCGCTTCGGCGTCGGCATTGCGCTCAAGCCGGAAGTGAACCCCGTCGTTCAGGATTACATCCAGATCGGGCTGCTGGCGCTGCCAGTCTGGCTGGCACTCTTTGCAGCCTCCAGGCTCTATGATCGGGAGGTGTTGCTGGGCGGAACGGAAGAATACATGCTCGTTTTCAACGCCTGCTCAACCGGCATTGTCTTTATTCTCATGCTCAGCTTTCTGAAAGAGAGCCTTCTCATTTCACGGGCCTGGCTGGTCATGGCCTGGTTCTTTACGATTCTCTTCGTCTCACTGGGCCGCTTCGGCATGCGCCGCGTCGCCTATGGCCTACGGGATCAGGGATATTTCATCAAGCCGGCCCTCATCGTCGGCGCCAACGACGAAGCCCAGATGCTGGTTGAATCCCTCAAGGAAAGCCGATATTCGGGCCTGGAAATTTGCGGTGTTATTGCGGCCGGCGCAGCGATGGACAGCAACCTGTCAGTCGGCAACAATCCCGAGTACCCGATCCTGGGCAGCCTATCCGACCTGCCGGCACTCGTTCAGAAACGCGGAATCAATGAGGTTATCGTGGCCACGACTGCCCTGCATCGTACCGAGCTACTCGATCTCTTTCAGCAGCTTGCGCACCTCCGCGACGTTGACATCCGCCTTTCCTCAGGACTTTACGAAGTTCTGACCACCGGCATGCAGGTCAACACAATCGGCACGGTACCGCTGATGACGCTCAACCGCGTGCGGCTCGACCGGACTGAGATGTTCGTCAAGTCAATGCTGGATTACGCAATCTCACTCCTGGCGCTGATCGCCCTGGCGCCCGTCCTGCTCTTTATCGCCGCGGCAATCAAGCTGGACTCGCCGGGACCCGTGGTCTATCGACGGCGCGTCATGGGCATGGGGGGCAAAACCTTTGACGCATTCAAGTTCCGCACCATGCACGTGAATGGAGAAGAGATCCTGGCCCAGTATCCGGAACTCGAACGCCAATTGCAGCAAAATCACAAGCTGCAGTACGATCCACGCGTGACCCGTGTGGGCCGCTTCCTGCGCAGCGCCAGCCTGGACGAATTGCCCCAGGTGCTCAACGTGCTGCTGGGTCAAATGAGCCTCGTCGGTCCACGCATGATCACAACCAACGAAGCCGCGGAATACGGCGCCATGCGCCACAATCTGCTGACGGTCAAGCCGGGCATCACGGGTCTGTGGCAGGTGTCAGGGCGCTCCGATCTGACCTATGGCGAACGCGTGCGGCTCGACATGTTTTACATCCGCAACTACTCGATCTGGCTGGATCTCCAGATCTTGTTCGTCCAGACGCCG
>CAYZLP010000194.1:0-7998 GCA_964478635.1 uncultured Caldilineaceae bacterium | reverse complement strand
CCCACTAGAGAGAAGCTGCCCGGCTGCCCGGCCAATACCCCTTCGGTAATGTCGCGCATGATGTCTTCACGGCCGTAGATCTGCACTTTACTTGAATCCACAGGGTCACTCCTTTCTGGTGCACTGCCTGGCACATGCCGCAAGGAACATTCGGCGCCCCGGCCGCATATGGACATTCCCGGGCCTATCCCAGCGGGATTTACTAGGCGATCGGGTTGGCGTAGAGCCACTGCCGAAAGAGCAGGCTGGCGAAGCGCCAGCGATTGCTGTTCTCTTCGATCAGAATATCTTGCTTACTGAGTTCGACCAGCGTGCGGCGAAGCTGCGCCGGTTTGATTTCGGGCAGGGCCTCGCGCAGTTGCGCCCAGGTGACGCTCCCATCCTCTGCGGTTGCAGCCAAGTCCGCCAGGGCCTGCACAACCAGAGTTCCGATCCCCTGAACTAGATCCAGCAGATGGGCGAAGAGGCTTTCATTGGGATGCATGAACTCCCGGCACACGGCTTCAATATCCTCTCGACTCACCTGTTTGGCATCGCGGCGATTCATGGTCGCCACGAGCTTGCGACAGAAGGCTTGAATCAGGAACGGGCTGCCGCCGGTAAGATTGGCCATGTAATCGACCAAGGCCGGTGAATATTCCAGCACGCCCTGTATGGGCCACTCGATCAGGCGCTGGACATCGTCTTTGCCCAAAGGCCGCAACACGAGCTGCTCACCCAATTCGAGCAACTCCCAGACGGGTTCCCGTTCGGGCGAAGGCGCCTCCTCGCTCAGCCGGTCGTAGGTGCGCTGCTGAATGACGGTCACAAAATTGATCCCGGGCGTGTTGAGCATGAGTCCCCGCCACTGGTCGAAAAAATCGACGGGCAAGCGATCCTGTTGCCAGGCGTCGATGGTGCGACTGAATTCATCCAGCAGCAGCACCAGCCGATCCTGGCCCAAACGGCTCTGGATGCTTTGGAGGTAGCTCATCAACTGTCGGGCCGGTTCGTGCTCGAAGAGTTCGCGCAGCGGCGGCCCCAGTTCTTCGATCTGGCCTGCGGCCCGGTGCGGTCGATCCTGCAAGTCGCTGTAAATGTGGGCGGCGATATCGTAAAAGATCATGGGGCCGTCCACATGGCTCAACATCTGAAAATCGACATAGGCCGGGACGAAGCCCCGAGACGCCAGATAGGAGCGCTTGAGGTAGAAGAGGAGCGAAGTCTTGCCAACCCGCTTCTGCCCCCGTAGCCAAATGGCGCCCACATTGGCCTGCAGATCGCCGCTGATGCGCTCCAATTCCGCCTTGCGGCCGAAGAACATCTCGCGCTCGTTGACCGGCATGCGGCTGTAGGGATTGTTGAAGGCGGAAGGGAGTACGCTGGCCAGATCTTCCCGCTCGGTCGGCGGCACATCCATGATGCGCACCTGATCGACCGCGCGCTCGGGCAAGGATTCCAGCGCGCGGGCGATCCGATCCAGCACTTCCTTGTCCTCGGCTTCCACGATGAATGTCATGTGGGCAACGCCACGGCGGGCAACCGCCTCGACCCGATGCAGATTGGCGCGCGGCAGAACTGCATAGATCTGGGCGATGGCATCGCCGAGGAGGCCATCATCGTTCTGGGCCAGCATCTCGATTTGCGCCAGTAGATTCAGCTTGGGCTGCAGGCGCCAGCCAAGCGGGATGCGGTCCTCCGAACCCTCAGCCAGGTCACCGATCCGGGGACAGTCGGCCCGATGCACCTTTAGATAGAGAATTGAGCCGCCGCGGCGTCTGGCCCGGCCGACGATGGGCTCTCCCGGCCGTGGGTGGCAGCACTGGGCCATGTAAAGCGTCTTCCGCCGCAGCCGGCCGTCAGGCAACTCGATCTGGCCTACAATCTCTTCGGTGAAGAATTTGGCCATTGCCCCCCGCGCATCCAGGCGGCCGGCGGCAATTTCGTTGTAGAAATCATCCGGGCTCGTCAGCTGCAGGGTGCTAACCGTGCGGCGTACCATCTGTTCGATCCGGTAATCCGGCATAGTGAAGCCGTAGTGCTCGGCCAGCCGGTCGATTTGAGCGCGCAGAATTTGCTGTCCCTGAAACGCGCCGTGGCCCCGTCGTTTCAGATAGCGCTGAATCTTCGTTCGCGCTCGGCTAGTCCGCGCGGCGTTGAGCCAGGCCTGGGTCGGGCCGGGGGCATGGGCGTCGTGTTCCAGCTCGATGAGGTCTAGATGGCGCAAAACCGTGGCCGGCTCGACCGTTTCGCCATTTACCGTGAAGCGCAGGCAGCGATCCGCCAGTTCGCTGTGGACGTGATAGGCGTAGTCGACCACGGTTGCGCCCCGGTTGAACTTGAAAAGTTGGCCGTGGGGGCTGAAAACGTAGAGGGTTTCGGGCAGCGCCCCTGCCGCATCGACGGCGATCTGTTCGCGCCCGCTTGCCGTGTCATTCCACCACCCCGGCGGCAGCGGACCGGCAAGCCGTCCACGCAGGCGGAAGGCAGCCAGTCCCCAACGGTTGATTTCATCCAATTCCCGGGTGGCAATCCGGAATTGGACGCGCACCTTGCGCTTGCCGGCGCCCCGCGCGGTTGTGCCGCCTTGGTCGTCCGCCTCCATGGGTAAATCGGCCAGAACGGTCGAAGAGAGGCAACGATAGCCGTTTACACGTCCCACGCTGAGCTGATCGGTTACGCCGCCCTCAATGATCGTAAAGGCTTGATGAATGTGATAGAGCAGGGTATAGCACTCGGCCAGATCGGTGACCAGCGCGTCGACCGTAAGGGGCGCCATCAGGGGAGATGAACTGCCGGCCAGGCTGCCGGCGGTTGAAATGTGTGTTTGTGTATATCTGCCTGGCGCGAATTCGGCCTGGGGCAGCGCTCTCTGCAGCGGTGCGATCAGCTGCGTCAATTGGGCGGGGCTGAGTTGGAGAGAAGCGCCGGAAACGCCGGCGGCACGTTCTGCCAGCCAATGATCCACCCGGGAGCACAATTCCCGCATGCCCAGCATCTCCAGAAAAGGACCCAGCAGCTGACGCGCCTCTTCCTCATAGTTGCGGCGCAATGCACCCTCGGCCGTCCGGGCCATACAAAAGCGATGCCAGAGAACCGCCGCATAGAGAAACGCCAAGTCGGAATTTCGATAGGCTGCGCAATAGGCGTGAATGCGCTGCAGCACAAGAGGCTCGCCACGCCGGGTCTCGCCACGAACGCCATTCTGCAGAACGCCAGCGTCATCCGTCCTACGGGCGAGGGGCATAGGGCTGGTCGCGCAGAATTCTCGATACTGGCGAAACAGGCTCGCTACCGCATCACCACAATGGCGGACGATCTCAGCTTCATCCAGATCGGGCCTCGCGTCAGCCGCAACGATCGCCAACGCACCCGCAGCTTGGAGCACGGGAGACGCGCCCCACTCCCGGAGAATGCCGGAAACGCCGTACGCTTCAGCGCAGCGTGCGGCGTCGGATTCGACTAACGGCTTCGTACCGGACGGACTACAGCCGACCAGTGCAAAGGCTGCGGACAGCACGTCTTGATTCATCGATCTGTGGATGTCCTCCGCCCTCCAATAGCCAGAACTGGTCCTATTTCTTCCCAATGCAGCATAATTTTAACACAAAATGTGCATTTATGGGCTTGACAAAAGTGTTTTTGTGTATTACTATTGAGTCATCTGTGCAACACATGGCTATACACAATATACACGAACGCCGAGTGTTGTGCAACCGATTCAAGAAGATTTCCCACGGACGGGAGAATCAGAAAGGAGGTTGGCCATGTCCGTCAGTATGAAGGAAGTCTGGGTAGCCCAGGAGCGCTTTAGCGACTATCGGCGCATTGCCGATGAAGAGCGCCGCTGTACGGGCCGCATCGCCGGCGCCGACAGCCAGAACATGGTTGACCGCATTTCCGGAATGAAGACTCGCATGATGTCCTGGTTTGCAGGACCGATCGCCAGCAATCGCGATCGACGGCACGGAGGTTATTCGGCCACAGGAGTCTGACCAACGCCTTCCGGAGGCGGTCGATCGGTAGGAACGATGCATTGAACGACACGTCGACCCCAGGAGGGCAATCATGTTGTATCCGAATACGAATCTCGTCCTCGAGCGTCATCGTCAGAATCTGAACGACGCCGAGCACCGGTATCAGACCAACGATCAATACCTGCCGCATCTGCCGACCACGACCTTGCTGGACTACTGGCAGAGCTACCTCAGGCGGCTGCAGCGCCGGCTCACCGACCGCCGACCGCAGCAGAGCGTCGAGCAGCGCCAGCTCCAGCTTGGCAGCGATTAGCAGAAGCCTGCCATGATCTGGGTCACAGAAATTGAATACAGAAACGGCCTCACGTCTACCCAAGGGACATGAGGCCGTTTTGTTTGTTGCAGTTAGTAGCCGAATCGTTACCGGAGAGCAGCGCAAGAACCTGGCAGCCGTCTCCGCCTTGACCTTGCTATGGCGTAATCGGCGCCATATTGGTGATCACGCCGGAACTCGTGATGACGCCGCTTCCCGTGATGGGCGGCGTGACGTCAAGCGGCGGCGCTTCCGTGGGCAGCGGCGTCCACGTGGGGGTCCACTCCGGCGTGGCCGACGGCGGGGGCGGCACCGTAGGCGTTTCTGTAGGCGTTTCTGTGGGTGTTTCTGTGGGCGCCTCCGGCGGGACCGCAGTAGGCAGCGGCGTCCAGGTGGGCGTGGCGGAAGGCAGGGGCGTCCAGGTAGGCTCCGGTATAGATGTCCAGGTCGCCGTGGCTTGCGGATTGTCCACAAAGAGACGCACCCGCTGTTCGTAGAGCGCGCCGGCCCGGTCGCGCACCAGCAGACGCAGCGTATGCGGGCCGTTGTTGAGCCCGCGCACATCCCATTGGCCCAGGATGCCATCGATTACCGGCGCGCTGTACGGGCCGGCAATGGCAGGGCTGAAGGCGCCGGGGTTATGGCTCACACCGTATTGCAGTTCATAACTGGCGAAATCGGCCACGCTGGCGCTGCCCCGGACGGTGACAACGTCGCGTACCGTCTGCCCTTCCACCGGATCGCGCAATTCAACCCGCGCATTTTGATCGAGGGGCGGTCGGTCGTCGATCGGCGGCTGAGGAATGCCATTGGCCTCGGCCCAATCTCGGTACTCGGGCGGATAGGTTTTGAAAACCCGCTCCTCAATCGCATCGGCAGGCGTGAATTCCGTGGCCGGTTGTCCTGTGTTGCGATCCAGCCGCACGACCTGCCAGAGGTCCGCTTCCTTGGGTAGAGGCGGTCGATCTTCGGCGAAGAAGCGCTGGCGCGTCTCGGGGCAAGCCTCGCTGGGCAGGGTTCCCGTATCTGCGCAAGTATCGAAGAGGCGCATACCGGGCGGCGGCAGAAAGCTCTCCACGGGCTGGTCGGCCAGGGCATAGGTCATGAATTGGTTCCAAATGGGTCCGGCGCCGCTCACGCCGGAGACATTGGTCATGGGTGAGTTGTCGGCATTGCCGACCCAGACGCCCGTCACCAACTGAGGGGTATAGCCGACGGTCAGATTGTCGCGGATGTCGTTGGTCGTGCCGGTCTTGACCGCGGCCGGGCGGTCCAAACGCAGGACCGAATTGGGACCGAAGGCCGGGCTGCGCGCTTCGTTGTCGCTCAGCATATCGGTAATGAGAAACGCATCAACGGGATTCGCTACCTGTTCACCGAGTTCAGGCTGGCAGGGTTGTTCCGTGCCCTGCGCACAAAGAACGGCGCCGGTGTTGTCCTTGATCTCCAAGATGGAAACGGGCGGCACACGCACCCCGCCATTGGCCAGCACGCCGAAAGCGCCCGTCAGCTCCAAGAGGGGAATTTCGCCTGCACCCAAAGCCAGGCTCAGGCCATAGTCCGGTCGGGTCAGGGTCGTAATGCCGAGAGCAGGCATGCGCGCCACGAATTGAGCCACACCCACTTCATCCATGGCGCGCACGGCCGGGATATTGTAGCTGTTGGCCAAGCCCGTGCGCACCGTCACCATGCCGTGCTCCTGGCCGTCGTAATTGGTCGGCACGTAGGGCGGATTGGCGCCGTCCGGAAAGGCCTCCTCGATGTCGGCGATCAATGTGCCCGGGGTCCATCGTTCGTCCAGTGGCTTGTCCGGCTGCTCGAAAGTCGTGAGATAGACGAACGGTTTGATGGCGCTGCCCGGCTGGCGCGGGGCTAGGGCCATGTTGACCTGGCCGTCGATCTCCACATTGTCGAAGTCGGCGCTGCCTACGAAGGCCAGAAGCTGACCGGTCGCCGGCGCCATTGCCACCAGCGCGCCATTGGACACGTTGCGATCGGCCAGGAGTGCGACCTGCTCCGCTACAATCCGTTCGGCCGCGGCCTGGAGATCGGGGTCGAGCGTCGTCGTCACTTCGAGTCCGCTCGTGTAGAGCAACTCTACGCCCAGGATCTCTTCCAGCTGCTGGCGAACGAAGAGCGTGAAGTGGGGCGCATCGAAGCTAAACTGAAGCGGTACGTAGGCCAGGGGTTCATTCCAGGCCGCGTCGGCTTCGGCCGATGTAATCATGCCGTTTTCAACCATGAGGCCCAGGACGACGCCCTGACGCGCCTTGGCCCGCTCGGGATGGGTGTAGGGATCATAATAGGCAGGAAGTTGGGGCAGGCCGGCCAGGAGCGCCGCTTCGGCCAAGCTCAGCTCGCTGACATCCTTGCCGAAATAGGTTTCGGCTGCGGCGTCAGCACCATAGGCGAGATTGCCGTAGGCCAGCTCATTAAGATAGGCCTCAAGAATCTGATCTTTCGAGTAGCGACGCGTGATCTCCGCAGCAAGGATGGCTTCCTTGACTTTACGCGTCAGCGTTCGCTCCGGTGAAAGCATGACCATCTTGACCAGTTGTTGGGAGATGGTCGAGCCGCCCGAGACAATGTCTCCTTCCTGAACGGCATAGTAGAGCGCTCGGGTCAAAGCGACGGGATCGACGCCCCGGTGGCGGTAGAAATTGGCGTCCTCAGTCGCGATGGTTGCCTGAACGAGGGTCGGCGCCATCTGCGCCAAGGGGACGACGTTGCGCCGCCCGGCGTTGGGATCGAAGGTTTCGTTGAGCAGGTTCCCGTCCCGGTCGTAAATCCGGGTTGTCTGAAACGTGCTGGTACGATTGGCCAGCTCACTTGGCGCCGGCAACGTTGCGGCAATTGCGGCGTAGCCAATCAGCAGCAGGCCCAGGCCAAACATGGCCAGGACGGCGAACGCCAGGCCGCCGACCAGGAGTCCCCGGGCAAAGGAGGAGGGGGTTCGCTGCTGCGGCCGCTGGTGCGGTTGTTCCTGCGGTTCACGGGGGATCAGTTCATAGTGACTCATGGTTCTCGAAACTCAATATGGACATGCCGAACGCAATGATAGAACGTATCGCCGGCGGCCACAGTTCAGCTATGGCCATGACCAAGGCAAGGTATTTTGATAGACCCAGGCAATGGTATGGAGCGCTTGGACCAGAATAAGGGGCGCGGCCCCGCCGATCAACGCGGTGCTTCGGCCAAGGGCACGAGGCAACTGTACGATCAAGAGCAGCGTCACCGGCAAGGCAGCCAGACTGAAAAGATCCCAGTCCCGCTGTCCGCCATAGTCGGGATTCCAGACCCAGGTAAAAAGCAGATAAAAGGCCGCTGCGACCGCTAGAAACCGGTCAATTTCCCCACGCGTTTGACGATCCGGCCGCACGCCCCCGTCATCAATCGTCGCCCGCGCCTGCGCCGTCTCATCGGCAATCGACAATTGACCAGCGACCAGCGACCATCCCTTCCCCTTCACCACCAATCCATAAACCGCAATCACCACCAGCGCCGGCAAAACCACAGGCGCCACCAACATCTGCTCATTGAGAAAATCGCGCAGATGAGGCCAGGAAAACATGGTGTACTGTTCCCAGCGGGTCTCCGTTCCGAGGAGAGGCACGAACCAACGCGCATCGCCGCCGCCGGGGCGATCCGTCGTCAACAGCGCATCGATCCCGTGACCGCCCGCTTCCATGAGGAGCAGCGTCAGTCCGGCAACGACGAACATGGGCAGCG